>CADBOH010000034.1 GCA_902796285.1 uncultured Eubacteriales bacterium
GTTTAATTCTTTTATTATGAAAAAATTAAGAGATGGCGAATATAAAAGGGTTTTATTTATGCCAACAGGGGCATTGATGTCAACAACATCGGCCCAGCAAGGTGAAAGTATATTAAGCATTTGTCATGCTATTGTAATTGAAAGCGATACAGAAAAAGATAAGGAGGCAAAATAGTGTATTATTTGTGGGTATTCTTAATCGGTGGGCTGATATGTATGCTTGGTGAGGTTTTAATTATTTATACAAACATTACTTCAGCAAGGATATTAGTGACTTTCGTCATCATTGGGGTGTTGTTGCAGGCGTTTGGCATCTTTGACCCGATATCGCAGTTTGCCAAAGCTGGTATAAACGTGCCAATTATAGGTTTTGGTGCATCTCTTGCAAAAGGGGCTATTGCGGGGGCAAAATCAAAGGGTGTTTTAGGCATTTTTACTGGTGGACTTGAAGCGACAGCGGCGGGAATTGCGGCGGCAGTGCTGTTTGCGTTTATATTCTCATTGATTTTTAGATCAAAAACGAAAGGTCGCAACTAATACAATATAATGTGCGATGTATGACATAATATATACAACATGTGGATTTTGTATCTTTTCGACATATTTTGCAAGTTAAAATCATATTTTTAATGTATGCAAAGAGCATATCTTTTAAAAAAGAAAAAACATTTATCAAAAAAAACAAAATTAAGGATTGCGTTGATTGTTGTTCTTAGTTTTGTTTTTTTGTTTTTATTTTATTATTTTAAAGTTGTTTGTCCAATTGTTGTAAAACTAAGTGAGGAAAAAGTTAGGGCTATTGCAACCAAAACAGTAAGTAGGGTTGTAGGTGATGTAATGAGCGAAGAAGGAGTAAATTACAATAAAATTGTAAATATTTCGTATTCTAGCGATAATGAAATTGAGTTTGTTGATGTTGATTCGGTTGAAGTAAATTTGATTATAAGAGAAATAACAAAACGTGTTCAAGCAGAATTTGAAGGACTTGGAAATGAAGGTGTAAAAATAGGGTTAGGCACATTTTCTGGTATACCATTTTTGTATGATTTAGGTCCTAAATTATCGGTTAGGCTTGTGCCGATAGGGATTGTTAATACTATGGTTGATTCGTCTTTTACTTCTGCCGGATTAAATCAAACCTTGCATAGATTAAATTTTGTCGTAAGTACAAATATTGGTCTTATCTTACCTGGTAAAAACCAAAATTTTGTAACTAAGCTTGAAGTTTTGCTTTGTGAGAGTATCATTGTTGGTAAAATCCCTCAGTTCTATTTTAGTTCTTAAATTTTTATATAATAAAAAAGGAAAAAAAAGATTCTTGTAGTATAAATAGGGTAAAGGCTTATTTTGGGAGTTAAAAATTGCAGAATATAGGTTTTCCTGAAAATTGGTTATACGAGTTAAAGCAAAAGAATAACATTGTATCGATTATTGGTAAATATGTTCGTCTTGAAAAGAAAGGTGGTAAATATTGGGCTTGTTGTCCATTTCATAATGAAAAAACACCATCTTTCACTGTAAATGAGGACGAAGGCTTTTATCATTGTTTTGGCTGCAAGGAAAGTGGTGATGTTATATCATTTATCATGAAATATGAATCTTGCGACTTTATTCAAGCCATTGAAATTTTGGCAAAAAATGCTAATATGGAAATCCCTCATTACACCGGCGAAAAAGAAGTTTTCGAGAAAAAAGGGAAAAAAGATAGGATTATAAAACTTTTGGATGCGGCTTACAAACACTATAATGAAAATTTATATTTACCAAAGGCAAAAGTTGCTCAGGAATATATTAAAAGCAGAAAATTTACAAAATCCGATCTTGAAAATTTTAAAATAGGATATGCTGACGGTCCGTTTGAAATTGTAAACTATTTAAAGAAACAAGGATTTAGTGAAAGCGAAATGCTTGATGCAGGAGTTGTAAGAAATAAGGACAAGCATTATTTTGATATCAACGCAAATAGGTTGGTTTTCCCAATATTCAATTCATTTAATGAATGCGTTGGATTTAGTTCACGAGTGCTTGACAAGTCACTGCCAAAATACATAAATACACCTGAAACACTAGTTTTCCATAAAGGAAGGGTCGTTTTTGGGATAAATTTAGTTAAAGCATTAAAACAACAAGGACTACTTGATAAAATCATTGTTGTTGAAGGACAAATTGATGTAATTGCAATGCATAGAGCGGGTTTTAGGTCGGCTGTTGCGTGCATGGGTACTGCTATGACAAAAGAGAACGCTCATGAGTTAAAAAAGTTATCAAATTCAGTTATCCTTTGTTTTGATGGTGATACAGCAGGTGAAAAGGCAACTGTAAAATCAATTGAAGTTCTTAAAGAAGAAGGCTTAGATGTTAAAATTGTAGCGTTGCCAGATAAGCATGATCCTGATGAGATAATAAAAGATTATGGGGTTTCTTACCTTGCAAATTTGATTGATAATGCATTGCCAACAATGGACTATCTCATTGAAAAAGAAAGAAAGAAATTTCATATTGAAAAGCCAAATGAAAAGGCACAGTTTGTCAGTGCAGCATTAAAACATATTTCAACGCTTGATGCTGAAAGTGAAGAAGAAGTTTATCTAGAAAAACTGAGAAAACTAACAACAATCCCTATTGATATTTTGAGGCGAGATCTTAATAAAATAAAAAACAAGGATGTTGTGCCAAAAAATAAAGAAACAAAGGGTGATGAAGTTTTAATTTCTCGCCAAAATGGCAATATTAGAGCTATAAAGTTTATTCTCAGCTCTTTAATACACAAAAAAGATTATGTGGATGAGAATATTGATTATGTTAAACTCTTGCCAAACTACAAGGATATTGTTTTAAAGGCAAAAGAAGGGATTCCGGTTTCATCATATTTTGATTATTTTGATGTTGAAACTAATGCAGTTTTAAAAGATTGCATTGAAATGAATTTTGAAGAATTTAAAGATAACGGTAAAAGATATTTTGATGAGTGCTTATGGCAATGTGCATCACAGATATTGATTGAAAAACAAAATGAAATAAGCGAAAAATTTAAAAATTGCGAAGATGTTGACAAAAGAAAACAACTGGCTGTTGAATTGCAGGCAATTTTGAAAGCAATTAAAGAGAAAAACTTGGAGGAATTTTATGTCAGAAAATAAAGTCGATGTTGAGATGAAGAGAATTTTCGATGTCGCCACAAAGAAAGGGTCAATTAATGAAGAAGATGTGTACTTTAGACTTTTAAAGTATGACCTTTCAGCACAAGAAATACAAAAGTTTATTAAAAAGCTTGAAGCAAACAAGATTAAGATTTTAAAAACCGAGGATGCAGCAAACGATACAGCGGATGACTTAAATGATTTTGTTGGATTTGCCGCAGTTGATGATCCTGTAAAGATGTATTTGAAAGATATTGGTAAAGTTCCTCTTTTGACTAGTGATGAAGAAATAGAACTTGCTAAAAGCATTCTTGAAGGTGATGAAATAGCAAAAGCTAGACTTTGTCAAGCAAACCTAAGACTCGTTGTTTCAATTGCAAAAAGATGGGCTAGCACAAATTCTCTTTCTTTCTTGGATTTGATTCAAGAGGGTAATATGGGGCTTCTTCGTGCTGTTGAAAAATTTGATTATACAAAAGGTTTTAGATTTTCAACATACGCAACTTGGTGGATTAAACAGGCCATAACAAGAGCAATTGCAGATCAATCAAGAACAATCCGTCTTCCAGTTCACATGGTTGAAACCATAAATAGATATAGCAGAACAGTTAGACAACTTACACAACAATTGTCACGTGATCCTACACTTGAGGAAATAGCCGAGGCAATGGGAATCAGTGAAAATAAAGTGGTTGAAATTCAAAAGAGTGCTCTTGATCCTGTATCTCTTGAAACACCAATCGGGGAAGAGGAAGATAGCAAGATGAGTGACTTTATTGAAGATGAATCTGCAAAAAGTCCAATGGAAGTTGCTTCACAAAAACTTTTGCATGAACAACTTTTAGCGGTAATTGATACATTAACGCCAAGAGAACAACAGGTTATTCGTGAAAGATATGGTCTCATTGATGGCAAGAGTAAAACACTTGAAGAAGTTGGTAGAGAATTTAGCGTTACGAGAGAGCGTATTCGTCAAATTGAAGCGAAGGCTTTGAGAAAATTAAAACATCCAAATAGAAGTAAAAAATTGGTAGACTTTATAAATTAAGGAGTAAAATATGAATTTAGAAAAGATTTTGGCGTATCAAAACTTAGATAGCAAACTCTATAAAATTGAAAAGCAAGTTAGAGAAAGTGAAAACAAAAAAACAGTTTCCAAAATGCATGAAAATATGAAAAATGCTCAGGAAAGATCTGTTAAACTTGAAGAAAAAGCAGGTGCTATTCTTGCTGAAATTGACAAAATTAAACAACAATATGCAGTTCAAGAAAACAAAATGAAAGAATTTATGGACAAGGACCTTACAGTATTGTCTAAGGCAGAACTTGAAAAATATAATGTATTAAAGGAAAAGCTTAGTCAAAATTTAAATATCCTTGATAAAAACCTTTCTTCACTTGCTGAAACAATAAATGGAATACTTGCTGATTTTAACAAAACAATAAAAGTGTTCAATTCAAGTAGGGATGAGTATTTAAAAAGTAAGGAAAACTATGAAAATGAAGTTAAGGGCGTTGAAAAAGAAAAACAGGATTTAGAAAAGCAACTTCTTTTATTGGAAAAAGATGTTGATGCACAAACATTAGAGAATTACAAGAAAAGAAGAAAAGAAAATATTTTTCCAGTTCTTGTTCCACTTAGTGGTGACAGTTGTGGATGGTGTCATGTTCAACTTTCATATGCAAATATTTCAACACTTGAAAATGATGGGATCTTAACTTGTGAGCACTGCCACAGAATAATTTATAAAAAATAAAAACAAAGACCAACACTTTTGTTGGCCTTTTTATTTTTGATGTTGACAAAATAATATATTGCTATCATAGACATTGCCTAGCCCACATAAGCAAGTTTTTATTTAATTTTTAAAACGGCCCTATTTTGCTTGCTTAAATTTCATTAAATAAATATAATATAATCATAAAGCAAGGCGTTAATTATGATTTTTAAAAAGTATTTTAATAAAAACGCCGATAAAATTCTATATTTTGCAGACAAATTTAATCTTTCACCAAGAATTGCTGAAATTATTTTATCACGAGGAATTGATAGCGAAGAAAAATTTCAGGAATTCCTTAATCCAACAGTTATGCATGATCCTTTTAAATTAAAAGGGATGAAGCAACTTGTTGATAGAGTTAAACTTGCAAAAGAACTTAAAGATAGGGTTTTAATTTTCGGCGATTATGATGTTGATGGAGTAAGTGCAACGGCGATCATGTTAAAAGCACTTGCAAAATTTGGCATTAAGGCAGATTATTATTTGCCTAATAGGTATGTAGATGGTTATGGGTTAACAAATGCGGTTATAGATAAGATCGCAAATTCTTTTTCACCCAATTTAATTATTACGGTTGACTGTGGGATTTCTTGCTATCAAGAAGTTGAGTATGCAAAAAATCTTGGCATCGAAATTATTGTAACGGATCACCATGAAATTCCAGATATTTTGCCTGATGGGATTGTTGTAAATGCAAAGTTGCCAGATCAAGAATATCCTTTTAGTGAACTTTGCGGGACAGGGGTGGCATTTAAATTTGCTCAGGCTCTTTTGGGTGAAAAAGATGCAGAAGAATACCTGCCAATAGCAGCGATAGGCACAATTGTTGATATTGTTCCTCTTATCGATGAAAATAGAACAATTGTGAAAAAAGGGTTGTCGCTTTGCAAGGCTTATCTTCCATTGGGCTTAAAGATGATGTTTAAGGAATACGACATTAGCATTGAAAACCCAAATTCAACGGATATTTCGTTTAGAATTGGACCAAAGTTAAATGCATCTGGAAGGATGGGAGACGCTGGGGATTCACTTAAAGTTTATTTTGAGACTGATCCAGTAAAAATCAAGCAAGATTTAAAGCAGATTAAACAGCATAATACCAAAAGACAAGACCTTTGCAATAAGATACACGAAGATTGCGAAAAAGCGCTTGCAAAAATGAATTTAAAAGATCAGCGCGTTATCTCACTGGCGTCAAGCGCATGGGATAAAGGTGTGCTTGGGATTGTTTGTTCTAGACTTGTGGAAAAATACCATAGGCCAGTGTTTTTATTTGCTCAGGAGGGAGATACTCTTTCTGGCTCAGGCAGAAGTATTGATGATATTAATATTCACGAATTACTTTCATCGCTTCAAGATATACTTGAAACTTTTGGTGGACACTCTATGGCTGCTGGGCTCACTTTAAAAAGAAAAAATTATGAACTATTTGTTCAAAAGATTAATTCATTTGCTCTCAATTCAATCAGTGATGATGTATATATTCCAATAGAATACTATGATCAAGATATTCAAGAAGGCGAAATTGATTTAAATTTTGTCAAAGATTTAGCAGTTCTTGAGCCGTTTGGTTGTGACAATCCTCGTCCTAGATTTAAAATAACTACACAAGACGTTGAAATAACTCCAATGAAAAAGTTTCCGCAGCATGCGAGCATAAAAATTGGAAAACTTAATTTGACCTACTTTAATTTCTTGGATAATCAAGTAAAAATGGCTTTTTCAAGACAGAAATCATTTATTTTTGAGTTTCAAAACAACTCATTAAAGGGCACAGTTAATAGTTTTGATGGTGGAAGTTTTATTGTTGAAGATGCATATAAAAAATTAAATCCATTAAAGCTTAATCAAATTGCTATCAATAGTCATGGAGAAGCCAGATATAATTTGTATCCACAGAGTGATTTGTTAAATTTTATTGGTGGAACAACCCTTGCACCATTTGGTACTTGTTTTGTAACATATTCATGTTATGAGTATGTTGAATTTTGCAAAAAGTACAGCACACAACATATTTATCACTTTGGAATTTATGAAGATAGAGAGGTTGGATATAATACAATCCTGCTTTCCCCAAAAGGCGTAGATTGGGCCAAGAATTTTAAAAAAATAATTTTTCTTTCTCCAGTTATAAATCAAGGATTTTTAGTCGCTTTAAATAAGATTTGTGATGCAGAAATATATTTGCCAATTGAAAAAGAAGATGATTTTAGAAATTTTGCAGGGTTAGACATCAATAGGGCAACTTTTGGTCAAATATTCAAAGAGTTATCAAAGGTTTCGGGGCAGTTTTATGATGTTTTTTCACTCTATGACAAATGTAATTTGGAAGGTAAAGTATCTTTTGCCACCTTTTATGCTGCTATGCTTACCTTTAATCAACTAAAACTGGTGCAAATAACTGAAAGTGATCAACTGATAAGGATTAAGATAGATAAAACAACCAAAAGAGAACTTGAACAATCGGAAATTTATAATAGTTTAATAAACCTTAAAGAAACTTTTAAAGGAGAGAATAATGCAAGGAAAAATAGATAAAGCGCTCCAAATAAAAAATGTTGTTACTACTGCATTTGAGCTTAGCCAAACTGAGTTAGAGATCATTGACGAAATTTTAAAATGTTCAAGTTTAAATTTGGATAGGATAAAGTATATTACAGAAAACTGTATAACTTTTCATTTGGATAAAAAATCCATTATGGCATTTTTGGACTATCAATATTATAAGGTTGAGCCCGACAAGGCAAATGAACTAGCCAAGAAGATGTCAACAGAGGAAAAAGAAATTATTGATGAATTTATTACAATCAAAGATATCAACAACTTAACACCTAGTGAGAACATCGAGGATATCCGTAGGATGTTTATAGTTATGAGTCGTGATACAAGAGTGGTTATCATGAAATTATTTGGCATTTGTTATGACGTTTCAATGTTAAAATTGCCATTGAATGATACAGAAAGTTACTTTTTGAAACTTGTCAAAGAAATCCACGTACCACTTTCAGAAAGACTTGGGCTTGATAAACTTAAACTTGCGATGAATGATAATGTGGTTAGGCTTGAACATCCAACCGAATACACAAAACTTGTTGAAGAAATTAAAAACAAACAAGAAGAAAATGAAAAACAGCTCAAACTTTCAAAAGAGCGTATTCAAGAGATACTTGATGATCTCAAAATAAATGGGCATATTGAAAGCAGAATTAAGCATGTTTCATCAATTTTTAACAAACTTCATAACAAAAATTTAACACTTGACCAAATTTATGACATTTTGGCAATTAGAGTAATCGTAAAAACTGTTGAGGAGTGCTATTCTGTTCTTGGTAGAATTCACGGAATTTATAAGCCAATGGTTGGTAGAGTAAAGGACTATATTGCTTCACCAAAACCAAATGGTTATAAGTCGCTTCACACAACTATTATTGTTGAAAATCAGCATCCGCTTGAAGTTCAAATTAGAACAGAACAGATGCATAAAGAATCTGAGTTTGGTATTTATGCCCACTGGTTATACAAAGAAAATAAAGATAAGAAAAACGACTTTGATAAGCGACTTACATGGTTTAGACAAACAGTTGAAAATGCTAAAAATATGTCAAACGATGAGTTTATTGAAACTTTGAAAAGCGACCTTTATGATGGCATTGTTGTTGTGCAAACACCAAAAGGACGCGTTTTGGAATTTCCAGAAGGCGCATCTGTTATAGACTTTGCGTATGCTATTCACTCTGATATTGGCAACAAATGTATCGGCGCAAAAATAAATGGTAAATTAAAACCGTTTACTACACAACTTAAAAATGGTGACATTGTAGAAATACTTACAAATGCGCATTCAAAAGGTCCTTCAAGAGATTGGCTTAAATTTGTAAAAACGGCAGGAGCGCGAAGTAAAATCAAGTCTTTCTTTAAAAATGAACTTAAAGATGAAAATATTAAACTTGGCAAAAGCATGTTTAATCAAGCACTCCAAGATAGAGGTTTAACAAGTGCGCAGGTTTTAACCGAAGATAATTTAACTGAAATATTAAGAAGATATAATTTTGATACTTTTGACGAAATCCTTGCGGGAATTGGCTCTGGCTCAATAACAACTTCACAGTTAATGAGTAGGTTGAATACGTTAATTAATAAATCCTTGGATGAAAAGCCAAAAGCAAATGCTGTTGTTCATTTAAAAAGAAATAAGGATGGTGTATTAATTGATGGCGATAGCGGGATGCTTGTTAGATTCGCGGGCTGCTGTAATCCTGTTGAAGGAGATGATATTGTTGGTTATATATCAAGAGGAAAAGGGGTTGCAATTCATAGACAAAGCTGCAATAACTTAAAGTATCTTGAAAGTGAAAGGTTGATTGATGCTAAGTGGCAGGCAAAGGAAGATGCGACATTTACTGCATCAATTAAAGTTATAGCGACTAAGTCTGATAACAATATTGGCAAATTAACAAACTTAATCACTGGATTAAAAATTGCAATTAGGGGCTTTGATGCCAAAGATGTTGGGGATAACTTTATCTGTACACTTATTATTGATGTTAAAAATAGAGAAGAACTGGATAATGCTATGAATTCAATTAGAAACATGAAAAATGTTATTGAAGTTTACAGGAGCGAGCAATGATTGTTTTAACAAATAAAGACGAGTATTTGGTAGAATTGCAAGATCTTTGCAAACTTTTTGGTGTTGAAGATATTGAAGTAAAACATAAAGAACAACAAGAGGGCAATGTCGTTAAAGATAATTTTGTTGTAAAAATTGGAGATAAAGAAGGTCAATTTGATTTTGACTACGTGCTTGATATGCAAATGAGTGATTTGAGAAGGAAATCATATCAAAAGCGAATGATTAAAAATTTTTTGTATCAAATTTTGTCAAAACTGTTAAATAAAAATTTGCCATGGGGGTCATTAACAGGTGTTAGACCAACCAAGTTTGTAAGAGATTTAATAGAATATGGAGAAATGAAAAGCCATCTTATAGCTGAAACTTTGATAAAAGATTATTATGTTTCTCCTGAAAAAGCCAAACTTGTTACTATGATACTAAAAAATCAAAAATGCATAATAAAAAACGACAATTTGATTGATTTATATGTAAATATACCCATTTGCCCAACTAGATGCCTTTATTGTTCGTTTATATCAAATGAGCTTGAGCGTGTTAAGGACAAGATGGAAACTTATCTTGACTGTTTAATCAAAGAAATAGATGCTGTAAAAAAAATCATCAGTAAAAAAACATATCTTGTTAGAAATATTTACATTGGGGGAGGAACGCCAAGCGTTTTAACACCAAGCCAGCTTGACAGACTGCTTTCAAACCTGAATTTTCCTGTGAGTGAATTTACCGTAGAGTGTGGTAGACCGGATACGATAAGCGCAGAGAAACTTGATGTTCTTAAAAAACATGGCGTAACAAGAATCTCAATAAATCCACAAACATTTTGCGAGGCAACATTAAAAAGAATTGGAAGAAAGCATAAAAATAGTCAAGTATTTGATGGTTATACCAAGGCTCTCGAAAGAGGTTTTGTAGTAAATATGGATATTATTGCAGGGCTCCCAGGCGAGAAATTTGGTGTTTTTAAAAGAACGATAAACACATTGCTTGACCTGTATCCAAATAATATCACGGTTCACACGTTGTCAGTTAAAAATGGCGCGTTGCTTAGGAAAGATACATCTGTTTTAGATAGTAAAGATATTGAAAAAATGGTAAACTATGCTCAAACAACACTCATTGATAAAGGATATAAGCCATACTACATGTATAGGCAAAAAAATCAACTTTGTGGACTTGAAAATGTGGGATTTTATCGTGATGAAGATATATGTGTTTTTAATATTGATAGCATGGAAGAAACCAACACTGTAATTGGCGTTGGTGCAGGTGCAATGAGTAAAAGAGTTTTTAATATTGAAAAGCGTATTGAAAGAGAGCCAAATGTTAAGTTTATTGATGATTATATAAACCGTATAGATGAAATGATTGCAAAAAAAATGGAATTTTATAAATAAAGTTATTAAAAACTGTTTACTTTTTATTTTGGTTATGATATAATACCTAAGTCGATTAATCTATTGCGCAGGGGAAAGAGACCTTCTGACTTCCATCTTCGCAATAAGAGTTAAAGTGAATTATAGGAGGATGATATGGAAAAACAAGAAATTATCAACAAATTCAAACTTTCTGAAAATGATACTGGTTCTGTTCAGGTTCAAGTTGCTCTTTTAACTGAAAGAATCAATCACTTAAACGAACATTTGAAAGCAAATCCAAAAGACAATCACTCACGTAGAGGACTTCTTCAAATGGTTGGTAAGAGAAAAGGCTTCTTGCTTTATTTAAAAGCTAGAGATATTGAAGCTTACAGAAATTTGATTAAAGAACTTGGTATCCGTGAGGTAAAATAATTTAATAAATTGGGGGAGGGTTTTTTAGCGCTCCCTTTTATTTGATAATAAGGAGAAATTATGAAAGAAGACGCAAAAATTTTTGAAATTGAAATTGGCGGGAAGAAAGTAACTTTTGAAACTGGCAGATTATGTGAACAAGCAAACGGCTCATGTCTTGTTAGATGTGGTGAAACAGTAGTTATGGTAAATGCTACAATGAGCAAAGAACCAAAGCCAGGAATTGATTTTTTCCCATTATCTGTTGATTTTGAAGAAAAAATGTATTCAGTTGGAAAAATTCCAGGTGGATTTAAAAAGAGAGAAGGCAGACCATCCGATAAGGCTATTTTAACTTCAAGACTTATAGATAGACCTTTAAGACCACTTTTCCCAAAAGGTTTTTATCATGATGTTGTAGTTGTTGCAACAGCATTATCTGTAGACCCAGATGTTGCCCCGGAGCCACTTGCCATGCTTGGTTCAAGCTTTGCATTAACTATTTCAGATATTCCATTTATGGGACCAACTGGTTCAGTTCAAGTAGGGCTTGTTGATGGTAAGTTTATTATCAACCCAAATGCTGAAGAAAGAGAAAAATCTTTGATGCACCTTACAGTTTCAGGTACTGACGAGGCTGTTTTGATGGTTGAAGCAGGGGCACAAGAAGTCCCAGAAGAAACAATGCTTGATGCAATTATGTTTGCTCATGAAGAAATCAAGAAAATTGTTGCTTTCCAAAAAGAAGTTAAAAAGCAAATTGGTAAGCCAGTTTGTGAAACTATTGTTTATGACATTGTTCCAGATGAAATTGACAAGGCTGTAAGAGAATTTGCAGACAAAAAACTTGATTATGCACTTGATACGTTTGATAGACAAGTTAGACAAGAACGTCAAGAAGAAGTTGATAAAGAAACTCAAGAACATTTTGCAGAGATTTTCCCTGAATGTGAAAAGGCGATTGGACAAGTTCTTTATAAAATGACAAAAGAAAAAGTTAGAGCCAAAATCCTTGAAAAAGGCGTTCGTCCTGACGGAAGAAAATTAACTGAAATTAGACCAATTTGGTGCGAAACTGGTATTTTGCCAAGAGTTCATGGTAGTGCTATATTTACAAGAGGACAAACTCAAGTTCTCACAACATTAACACTTGGAACTGTTTCTGACATGCAAAAACTTGAAGGACTTGATGATGAAGAAGTAAATCGTTATGTTCACCATTATAATATGCCTGCTTATGCAACAGGTGAAGCTCGTGGAATTAAGAGCCCAGGTAGAAGAGAAATTGGGCACGGAGCACTTGCAGAACGTGCTTTAGAGCCTGTAATTCCTTCTGAGGAAGAATTTCCTTATGCTTTAAGACTTGTAAGTGAAATCCTTTCATCAAATGGATCATCTTCAATGGCATCTGTTTGCGGATCAACTCTTGCACTTATGGATGCTGGTGTTCCAATTAAAGCGCCAGTCGCTGGTATTGCAATGGGACTTATCAAAGATGAAAAGACAAACAAGGTTGCTGTTCTTTCAGATATTCAAGGACTTGAAGACTTCCTTGGAGATATGGACTTTAAAGTTACAGGAACGGCAAAAGGCGTTACTGCAATTCAAATGGATATCAAAATTAAAGGAATTGACAAAAACATCTTAACAACAGCATTAAAACAGGCTAGAGAAGGCAGAATGTTTATCATGGATAAACTTCTTGCAGAAATTCCAGCACCAAGAGCAGAACTTTCTAAATATGCTCCAAAAATCATTTCATTTAACATTGATCCAGATAAGATTAAAGATGTTATTGGAAGTGGTGGAAAAACAATCAACAAGATCATTGATGAAACAGGCGTTAAAATTGATATTGATGATGACGGACTTGTATTTATTGCAACTCAAGATCAAGAAATGGCTGAAAAAGCAAAGAAAATCATTTTAGGCATTGTTGAAGATGTTGAAGTTGGTGATGTTTATGATGCAAAAGTAGTTAGAATTATGAATTTTGGTGCTTTTGTTGAATTTGGGGCTAACAAAGAAGGTATGGTTCACATTTCAAAACTTTCAAATAAGAGAGTCGCTAAGGTTGAAGATGTTGTTAAAATCGGTGATGAAATTGAAGTTGAAGTAATCAAAATTGATGAAAAGGGAAGAATTGATTTGAAAAGAATCTTGCCTAAACAAGAAGAAAAGCCTCATGATGAGGAATAAGAAAAACAAAAACTAGTATGCATTACATACTAGTTTTTTCATGCAGATATTTGTACTATTATGTTATGTTTTTATAATCATTTTATATGTTTTATTGCATATATCAATTTTTGTATTTCACTAAAAGTATTGAAGTATGATATTGAAACTCGCACCGCACCTGTTTCCATTGTTCCAAGTGCCTTGTGTTTTAGTGGAGCGCAGTGATAACCACCACGTACACAAATATCATATTTTTCATTTAATATGTCGGCGACTTCATTTGAGTGATAGTTTTTTATGTTAAAAGAAATTACTCCATTTGCATTTTCAGGCTGAGTGTATGTTATTATTCCTATTTTGTCTAGTTCAAAATTTAGATATGTGGTTAAATCGTCAATTTTGTTTTTGATATCGTTAAAATTATTCTCAACAAAGGTTAAACCGGCGTCTAGTCCAAGTATTAGTGGTGTTGATATAGTTCCGCTTTCAAGTCTTTCGGGGTATATATCTGGCTGAAATAATTCAAGAGAATTTGTTCCTGTCCCGCCAAAATAAATCGGCTCAGGTCGATATATGTCGCCCATAATTAGTCCGCCAATGCTTTGAGGAGCGTAAAACCCTTTGTGACCGGCAAAAGTAAGATAGTCAATATTATTTTCTTTTATATCAATTTTTTCGTGTCCACAACTTTGAGCGCCGTCAACCAAAAATATTATCCCTTTTTCTTTACAAAAGTTGCCAATTTCCTTGATATTGGCTTCATCTCCATTTACATTTGATATGTGGTTACATATGACCATAAATGTTTTGTCAGTTAATTCTCTCTTAATATCCTCCAAAGTAATCCCCAGAGAATTTTTGGTTTGAAAAGCCACTGAATAATCTATTAATCCTTTATTTTTTAAGTGTTCAAGTGGCCTTAAAACGGAATTGTGCTCATTTTCGGTGCAAATTATGTGTCCGCCATTTTTAACGTTTCCTAGTATTGCTAAATTAAGTGCAGAAGTGCAATTTTGTGTAAAAATCACATTTTCTCCGCTTGATGCATTAAAATGTTGTGCTAGGTGAGAGCGGGCTTCTTCGATTTTGAGTGCAGTTTTGATGCTGGCTTTGTGTCCGCTGCGACCAGGATTTGCCGTAAAATAAACCAAACTTTCGTTTACCGCTTTAATTACTTCCTTGGGTTTAATATAAGTTGATGCACTGTTATCTAAATAAATCATTTGTAAACTTTCCTTTATAAATACAATATAGTGTTTTAGAGGGATTTTTGTGCATATAGAGGTAAAAATATGAGATTTATAATAGCAGTTTTTAGATCAAGAAATGAAACATTATATTTTGCAAATTTACTAAAACAACATGGAGTGTTTACTTCAATAATAAATACACCCAAAGAGGCGGGCCAAGCATGTGGTATCTCAGTTAAATTCAGTGAAAATGTATATCCTATTGCAAAAAGGATGTTGCACTCTAATCCTTTTCGATCATTTTATGGCTTTTTTAGAGTAGAAAATATGCCGTATGGAAGAAATGTTATCGAGAAATTAATAGTGTAAGTGTATTTTTATTTTTTGTTTTTATACAATAAATGTATGAAAACTTTTTATTCGCTATTTAGTTTAATGTTTTTAACAATTTTACTGACATTTTTTGTTGGGTGCATTTTAAACTATTTTTATCCAATGAAGTACATTGAGGAAATAAATGAAGCGTCATACAGCTGTGGCGTAGATAGCGCACTAATTGCATCGATAGCAAATGTTGAGAGTGGATACAATAAGGATGCCGTTTCAAATAAAGGTGCAATCGGGGTAATGCAAATGATGCCTTCAACGGCAGAATGGATTGCGAAAAAAAACAATCTCTCTTATAGTGAAAAAATGCTCAAAGATGAAAAATACAACATATTGCTTGGTGGATATTATTTGTCATATTTGATTAATTATTTTGGCGACTACAAACTTGGAGTATGTGCGTACAACGCCGGGCAAGGCAACGTAATTAAATGGCTTGCAAACAGTGAATATTCAAATGATGGAAAAACTCTAAATTATATTCCTTTTAAAGAGACAAGAGAGTATTTAAATAAAGTAAATAAAAATTATCATTATTATAAAAACCGGTATAAATAATTGACTTATTTTGCAATTTGTGTTATGTTATTTTGCATAGGAGAAAAAAATGGCTGAAACACAAATATTATCAAATGAAGTTGATATTAGAAAGAAAAAAATTGAAGATTTAAAAGAAATGGGTGAAATTCCATTTAAAGAGAGATTTGAAAGAACTTGTACAATTCATGAGTCAAGAGAAAAGGTTGGCGAAAGGGTAAAAATCGCAGGTAGAATTGTTTTTCGTAGGGTTATGGGCAAGTTTGGTTTTTGTCAAATAAGAGATATTTACGACAAAATACAAGTATCTGTTGGCAGAAATGAACTCTCTGAGGAAGATTATAACTTTTACAAAAAAATGATTGATATTGGCGATTTTATCGGTGTTGAAGGGGAAGTTTATTTAACACAAACAGGAGAAGTTACTGTTCGTGCTGATAAAGTAACTTTGCTTTCAAAGGCAATGCGTCCACTTCCTGAAAAATTTCATGGATTAACTGACACTGAAATAAAGTATCGTCAAAGATATCTTGATTTAATTATGAACGAAGAATCAAGAAAAATCTTTTTAACACGTAGTAAGGTTGAATCATTTATTAGAAGATATCTTGAAGATAACGGCTTTATAGAGGTTGAAACACCAATTTTGCAAACAAGCGTGTCAGGGGCAAGTGCTAAGCCTTTCTTTACACACCATAATGCACTTGATATGGATTGCAACTTGCGTATCGCAACAGAGTGTTATTTAAAACAATGCATTGCGGGTGGTATAGATAGAGTATTTGAAATGGGTAAAGACTTTAGAAATGAAGGCATGGACCCATCACATTTACAGGAATTTACACAGGTTGAGTGGTATGCTTCATATTGGTATTTTGAAGACAATATTAAGTTCTTTAAAGGTATGATGACTGAGTTGTTAAATAAATGTTTAGGCACAACAAAAGTAAACTATCAAGGGCAAGAAATTGATTTTGCAGGTCAGTGGCCACGCATTAACTATGTTGAAAAAATGACAGAACTTTTAGGCTGTGATTTCTTGGATATTGATGATGTTGACAAACTTAAAAAGATTGTTGTTGACAAAAAGTTGTTTGGATACGATGAACTTGAAGAGTGTAAAACTGTTAGAACATTGATTGACTATATTTATAAGAGAAAAATCCGTGCTAATATTGTAAATCCAACAATCCTTTACAATTATCCAGCATGTTTGATTCCTTTGGCAAGACACAACGATAAAGATGATAGAATTATTGATGTATTCCAAGTTGTTGCAGGTGGTGCAGAGCTTGTTAAAGCATATAGTGAGCTTGTTGATCCTGTTGTACAAAGAAGAAGCCTTGAAAATCAATTAAAAGAAAAACAAGCGGGCGATGATGAGACTATGGATGTTGATGAAACATTCTTGCTTGCTATGGAACATGGTATGCCACCAATATCAGGATTAGGTTTTGGTATTGATAGATTTTTAATGTTTGTTTTTGATACCCCAAACATTAGAGATACAGTATTATTCCCAACAATGAAGAGTGAATAATGAAAAATGAAGAATTTTTGGAAAAATTAAATAAATTAATCCCTGAGCCAAAGTGTGAACTTAAATATAATTCACCATATGAGTTGCTTGTTGCGGTGATTTTATCGGCGCAATGCACTGATAGGAGAGTTAATATAGTTACAGAAGAACTTTTTAAAGAGTTTAATACACCTGAAAAAATGCTCAAACTATCACAAGAAGAACTTGAAGAAAAAATTCATTCCTGTGGATTTTATCATAATAAGGCAAAAAACATTCTTGAAATGAGCAAATCACTTCTTGAAAAATTTAATGGACAAGTTCCTAATGATCTTGATAAATTGCAAACTTTGGCTGGTGTTGGAAGAAAAACTGCAAATGTCGTGTTTGCTGAAGCATTTAAGGGCAACGCAATTGCAGTTGATACCCATGTATTGCGAGTTTCAAATAGACTTGGCTTCGTAAAAACTGAAAACCCATTTATTTGTGAACGGGCATTGATGGAAAATTTTGATGAAAAAGTATGGGGGAAATTGCATTTACAACTAGTTTTATTTGGCAGATACATATGCAAAGCCCAAAAGCCAGATTGTCAAAATTGTCTCTTTTTAAATGATTGTAAATACAACATAGAGTGAGTATTATGACATAAGTCACACTAAATATAGTTTTTTGTATAGGAGAGCGAATGTTTTTAGATAGAGTAAAAATTCAGATTAAAGCAGGCAATGGCGGCAATGGCGCCACATCTTTTTTGCGCAACGCTCAAACGGCAAATGGTGGGCCAAATGGCGGGGAAGGCGGTGATGGTGGTAGCGTTGTTTTTGTTGCTACAAAGGATATGAATACTCTATATGATTTTCGTTTTCACAAAAAATTTGTTGCCGAAAACGGTGGAAATGGTGAACAAAAACTTAGATCTGGGGCAAATGGTAGTGATGTTGTTATTAAAGTGCCTTGTGGTACTGTGATTAAGGACACAACAACTGACAAGGTTATAGCTGATTTGTATGAAGATGGCATGACATTTGTTGCGTTGAAAGGTGGCAAAGGCGGGCATGGAAATGCTTATTATAAATCCTCAATAAAACAAGCTCCACATTACTCACAAACCGGAGAAATCACCCAACAGCATGAAGTTTTGCTTGAATTAAAAACTATTGCTGATGTAGGTCTTGTTGGTTTTCCTAATGCGGGTAAATCAACATTGCTTTCTGTTATTTCAAATGCAAATCCAAAGATTGCAAATTATCCTTTTACAACACTTTATCCAAATTTAGGTGTATGTGAAGTTAAAGGGCAAGCGTTTGTTGTTGCAGATATACCTGGATTAATCGAAGGCGCAAGCGATGGACAAGGGCTTGGACATTATTTTTTAAGGCATGTTGAGAGAGTAAGACTTATTATTCATCTTGTTGATGTTTCCCAAAGTGATGGCAGAGATTTTATCGAGGATTATAAGGTTATAAATCATGAGCTTGAGAAGTATAGTCAAGAAATCGCAAAAACTCCACAGATTGTCGTGCTTTCAAAAGTGGATTTAATCGATGAAGAAACCTTAAAAGAGCGCAAGAAACGCTTTGAGAAAGAGGTGGGAGTTAAAACAATTGAAATTTCAGGTGCAACAATGCGTGGGATTGATAATTTGAAACTTTTAACACTTGAAATGC
Organism: uncultured Eubacteriales bacterium; assembly: GCA_902796285.1. Taxonomy (GTDB): domain Bacteria; phylum Bacillota; class Clostridia; order Christensenellales; family UBA1242; genus Caccovivens. The sequence goes on from CADBOH010000034.1 coordinate 18,808, forward strand.
TTTCAAAATTACCACCAAAACCACCAATGGAAGTTGAAAAATTTGACTTTGATGTAAAGGATAAAGATTCTGTTGTCATCAAACGTGATGATGAAGGTGCATTTGTAATAAGTGGTGGAAAAATTGATAACTTTATTCGAGGCGTTGTTCTTTCTGATACTAGATCATTTGCATATTTCCAAAATAGATTGCAAGAAATGGGAATAATTGATATGATGAAAGAAAAAGGCTTAAAAAATGGAAGTGTAGTTAAAATCAAAGACATCGTTTTTGAGTACTTTGAATAGTGAGGTGAATAATGATTACAACAAAACAAAGAGCATATCTTAGAGCACTAGGCAATGCACTTGAACCTTTAATGCAAATAGGTAAAGAAGGATTGAGTGAAAACTCTTATAAGGCCATCGAAGGTCTTTTGGAGGCGAGAGAATTAATTAAAATTAATGTTCTAAAAAATTGTGAGCTTTCTCCAAAAGAGGTTATGCAAGAAATTTGCACTCAATTAAATGCCGATCCAGTTCAGGTGATAGGTTATAAAATTATTTTGTTTAGAAAGTCTTCAAAAAAGAATTTTAAGCATATAGAATTGATATAAAAGTTATGAAAAAATAATGGAGCTACAAAAGCTCCTTTTCTATTTTTACATTATATCTTTTATTGCTAAATGATAAAATACCAAGAAGCAAAAGTACGGATATCATAATATAGTAGTAAATATTTTGGTACACAAAAAAGGACATGACAAAAAGTATAATTGCTGAAAATATATATCCCTTTGAGCGTGATCTATTAAGCGAGTAAGAAATAAAATCTTTTAAATTTTTCTTTTTTTCTTTCTTAAATTTTATTGTTATTTCAGGATAAAACTCATATTCTTTAAATAGCAATTTATATGTTTGATATTTATCCAAAAGCACTATGTTCATATTAAAATTTTTTAAAAAATCCATGCAGGATTTATTATAACAGTCACAAGGTATTACGATTTTATCTGGGGATATTTTTTTAGTATTTTTAATAATTGTGATTATATCGCTTTCTTCCAATTTTTTTAAATGTGGAAATGGATATAAAATTGTTTTTATTTTATTACAATGCCTTATTTCAATAAAATTTTTATGTTTTATGCAGCATGAATGTCGTGTTTTTACTAAATTTAAAAAAAAGTTGAGTGGATTATCTAACTCAATAAGTGACAAAAACATGTTTTCAGCATCCTCTATTTCATTAGCTCTAAGTGAACTAATTTTTTGTCTTTTTCTAAGCAGAAAAAGTAAGATCGCTTCAATAAAAATTGTTGATGACAAAGCAATTAAAATTGACAGCCAAATTGATTTTAAAAAAAACTTTAACCATATAAAAATTAGAATAAAAATTAGTGCACTTTTCAATAAGATCTGAAGTAAATAATTTATTTTTTTCATAAGCAAATTATTGACAGAAAAAAATTTTTTAATCTCATTATAAAAATTGACAAAAAAATTTTTTTTATTTATAATAAAAACATAAGTATTATGTAGGGGGAAAGTTTATGTTTGATAATTACGATGAAGTATACAAGTATTTAGTCCAAAAAAAATGTAAAGATATAGCATTATATGACCTTACAAATGATAGTGAAAAAGCAGTTTATATGTTTGTTGTTTCAAATCCAACTCCTCTTGCAAATAAAAAATTTGCTGACTTTTTGATTGAAGATTTAAAAATTGCAGATCAGCCAGATGGTTATAGCAAGGGAGAATGGATTATTTTTGAATTTGGCAATTTTATTATTCATTCGTTTGTTCCATTGTCGAGAGATAAGTATAATCTTGACAAATTATGGAAATCAAGGAAAATAAATCTGAAAAAGAAAAAATAATTGTCAAACGGGTGACTTATGATAAAAATTTGTTTTGTTTGTACTGGTAATACATGCCGGTCAGTTATGGCTGAGCGTATTATGAAAAAGAAACTTAAAGAATCTGCCATAAAAGATATTAAGGTTTCATCTAGGGGTATTTATGCTAGTGGTGAAAATATTTCAGATAACGCAAAGCAAACATTAAAAAATATGAAAATTTCATCAGCCAATAGAAAATCTGTAAAATTGGGGAAAATTGATAATAATACTTTGTACGTTACGATGACGGAAAAGCAAAAATCTATGCTTAATTGCCATAACTCACTTTCTTTTAAATCACTTTTGGGTTATGAAATTGTTGACCCATATGGACAAGATATGGATGTTTACACAAAAGTGGCAAAGGAACTTGAAAGCGGAGTTGATGCTTTACTTAAAAAAATAAAGGAGTGGAGAAAATTATGATTATTCTTGCAAGTGATCACGCAGGATATCTCTTGAAAGAGGAGATTAAAAAGTTTTTTAACAAAGAAAATATTATTGCAATTGATGTTGGGTGCTATTCAAGAGAAAATATTGACGACTATCCAGATTTTGCAAAAGCAGGAAACGCAAAGGTCCTTGAAGATTCAAGAAATGTTGGTATTTATATTTGTGGTTCGGGGATTGGCATGAGTATGGTTGCAAATAGAAACCCCAAAATAAGAGCAGCTTTATGTTTAAATGAAAATTTTGCTTCTCTTGCTAGAAGACATAATGATGCAAACGTTTTGTGTTTGTCTGGTAGATATACTAGTGCGAGAAAGGCAATAAAGATTGTGAAAGTATTTTTAACTACTGATTTCGAGGGTGGAAGACACGCAAAAAGACTTAAGAAATTTTGAGGTAATTTATGATAAATGTTTTGGTTCCTATCACAAAAAATGATAAAAGATACAAAGATATCTTGCTTAAACTTGCGGAAAGAGAGGATTTAAACCTTATTATTGGCGTTAAAAATGAGTTAAGAGGTGAATTTGGTTTTGTTGAAAACTTGCACATTTATGATGATAGTTTTGACAAAGAAAGCATTTTAAACGCCTTATTTACAAAAGTTGAGGAAGGGGCAACTATTGTAATGAGAAAACCAATAACTGTGCAGGAGTTTGATCGCATTTCATCGTGTGATGAGCATATCGCTACTTGCAAAAAAGAAAGAAATGCTATTAAATCATTTTTCTATAAGCTTTGGCAAAAAATATTAAAACTTTTATTGGGAGTTAACCTCTATGCAGGGGATACATCAGTTGTTTATTTTAGTGAAGTATTGCTTCCAATTTTAATTGAAAATGGTAATTTGAGCTTTGCTAGTAGAGTTGACCGTTGGATTGGTGTTGACAAAACTACTGTTGATGTTAAAGTAGAACCGGAAAAATATTCAGCAGACTCAAAAGCCATATTAAGATATTGTTTGATTGCAGATGCATGCCTGCTTGTTGCTTGTTTAGTCACAACATTTGTATGTGTATTTGCCGAAATTGGAATCATTTTAGGCTTGTTGTTATTTTGTATTGATGCTATTTGTTTTGCAATATTACTTATATGTATCGTTTTGATCATTTTTAATTGCAGTGTTGGAAAGAAAAATGTTGAAACAGCAGTTGAAATTGGAAATATTTATGATAATGAAAGGGAGGACTAAATGAAAAAAGTTAAAATTGGTATCAACGGATTTGGTAGAATTGGAAGACTTGTTATGAGAGTTTGTGCAAGTCGTGATGATGTTGATGTTGTGGCTGTAAATGATCCATTTATTGGTGCTGAATATGGCAAATACATGCTTGAGCATGACACAATCCACGGCGCTTTTAATGGTGAGTGCAAGGTTAGAGGTAATGACCTTGTTGTTAATGGCAAAAAGGTTGCTTTTTATGAAGAAAGAGAACCCAATCTTATTCCTTGGGGAAAACATAATGTTGATGTAGTTGTTGAGGCTACTGGTAAATTTACAAAATATGAAGATGCAAAAAGGCATCTTGAAGGCGGGGCAAAAAAAGTAGTTGTTTCTGCTCCTGGGAAAGAAATGCCGATGTTTGTAATGGGAGTTAACCAAGAAAAGTACCAAAAAGATATGCTTGTAGTTTCAAACGCATCTTGTACAACAAACTGTTTGGCACCACTTGCAAAGGTGATTAATGATAATTTTGGAATTGAAGAAGGCTTGATGACAACAGTTCACTCAATTACTGCTACACAACTTACAGTTGATGGTCCATCCAAAAAAGATTGGCGTGGAGGAAGAGCTGCTTCTTACAACATTATTCCATCATCTACTGGTGCAGCAAAAGCAGTGGGTGAGGTTATTCCTGAGTTAAAGGGTAAACTTACTGGAATGAGTTTTAGGGTGCCAACTGCAAATGTTTCAGTAGTTGACTTAACGGTTAGACTTTCAAAGCCTACAACTTATGAAAAGCTTGTTAAGGCCGTTAAAAATGCTGCCGCAAATGAGCTTAATGGCATTTTAGGATGGACGGATGAACCTTTGGTATCTTCTGACTTTATTGGTGATAAAAGAACATCAATTTTCGATGTCAATGCAGGTATTATGATTAGCCCAATTTTTGTTAAACTTGTTTCGTGGTACGACAATGAGTGGGGATATTCAAACAAAACTGTTGATCTTGCTTGTTATATATCAAGAAAATAAAAGGGATATTTATGACTGAAAATACAAATAAACCAAAAACTGAGAAAACAAAATTTGTTATAACAAAAGACATGATATTAGCGTTTACAGCCTACATTGGAATAGGCTGTATTGCTATTGCCTTGCTTTTAGTGTTGATTTTAAAAGGTAATACAAAATTGTCAGGTATATTTTCAGCGATAGGTCAGGTTATTGCCTATTTGATTTGTATTATCCTTGCTTTTAATTGGGTGAGAAGACATAGGCATATTGCGTGGATAATTTGTTATGTTATATTTGTTGTAACGATAGTTGTTTTGTTTATTTTAACCGCTTTTTAGTATGAAAATTTTAGTATCAATAATTTCAATTGCATTAACTGTTTTATTTGCTGCATTGGGATCTGTATGGGTTGGATTTCAATATTTTTCGTTGTCATGCCTTTCAATTTTATGTTTGGCTTGGGTTTATTTTATAGTCAAGGACTACATTTATGAATATGTGACACTATATGACGAAAAATTCAACTTGTTTTTTGTAAAACTTATAAATTCTCAAAATATTGACTTACAAAGCGTTGAGAACAATAAAATTACATATCAAAAAAAGTTTAATAAAACGCTTGTAAAAGAAAAAGCAATTGAGTGGCTAAAAATATTTGTTTTATATGCAGTTGTGGGTTTATGTTTAATTGCAATGATAAAGTTTATAGGGTAACAAAAATTAGCAAATTATTTAAATAAAATAAGTTGCTAAATTTTTTTTATTGTGATATTATTTATCTGGTAAAAAAGGAGTAACTATGTACAAATTTGAAAAAAACAATAAACAAGGAATTTTAAAAATTACTGTAAATGCAAAAGAATGGGAAAATGCATTACAAAATGCCTATGAAACAAATAAGGGCAGATTTAATGTTCAAGGATTTAGAAAAGGCAAAGCACCAAGAAGAGTTATTGAACAAACTTATGGTGACACTGTATTTTTTGATGATGCTTTTGATAGCGTTATCTCAACTGAGTACGCAAAATTTTTGGATGAAAATAAAGAAATTGTTCCAGCAGGTCATCCACATGTTTCTATGGATAAGTATACCGCTGATAAAGGCCTTGAAGCAACTTTAACATTTGACATTATGCCTGAATTCGTTCTTCCAGATCTTAAAACAATTAGTGTAAAAAAAGATAAAGCTGTTGTGAGCGATGAAGAAGTTGAGAAAGAAATTGAAAACGAAAGAGCAAGACATGCTAGATATGTTGAAGAAAATAAGGCTGCTGAACTTGGCGATTTTGCAACAATAGATTTTGTTGGGTATGTTGATGGCGAAAAGTTTGAAGGCGGTGAGGCGCAAGATTATAGACTTGAACTTGGTTCACATACATTTATTGAAGGATTTGAAGACCAAGTTGTTGGTATGAAGAATGGTGAGGAAAAGGATGTTAACGTTAAATTCCCTGAAAACTATATGGCAGAGAATTTAAAAGGCAAACCAGCAGTATTTAAAGTAACTCTTAAAAAGGTTGAAAAGAAAGTTTTGCCTGAAATTGACGATAAATATGTTTCAGATACTACAGAATTTGAAACTCTTGATGAAGATAAAAAGTCAATTAAGGAAAACCTTAAAAAAGTAGCGGAAGAAAAAGTTGAACGTGATTATGAAGTAAAGCTAATTGATGCTATAGCAGATAAAGCCAACATTGAAGTTCCAGATACAATGATTGAACATGAACTTCACCATATGGTTGAGGATTTTGAACATAGACTTTCTCATCAAGGTATGACACTTGATTTATATCTTGGATATATTGGCAAGACTATGGAGCAATTTAAAGAAGAAAGAAAAGTTGATGCTGAAAAGAATATTAAAACAAGACTTACTCTTCAAAAACTTATTTCTCAAAATAACTTGACTGTTACTGATGAGGAACTTAACAAAACAATCGAGGAGTATGCATCAAAATATCAAATGACAGCAGAAGACTTTAAAAAGTCAATGAGCCCTGATGACTATGCATATTTTGAGAACAACGCAATTATGACAAAAGTTTTAACTTTTATTAAAGCTAACGTTAAATAACAATCAAAAAAATGCATATAATTAGTATGGTTAAACTACAAAAGACAAATTGGCATTGGAAAGACAATGCCAATATTATTATAGATGATAATTAAAAAACATTGAGGAGGATAATATATGTTAATTCCAATGGTTGTTGACCAAACTGGAAATGGTGAAAGGTCTTATGATATTTATTCAAGACTTCTTGAAGATCGAATAATCTTTTTAAACGGAGAAATTGATGATAATCTTGCAAACATTGTTGTTGCGCAACTTATCTATCTTGAAGGGAAAAATCCAAACAAAGATATTTTTATTTATATCAATAGTCCAGGCGGGAGTGTATCTGCTGGTCTTGCAATCTACGATACTATGAAATACATTAAATGTGATGTTTCAACTATATGTGTTGGTAGAGCAGCCTCTATGGGAGCATTCTTACTTGCTGGAGGAACAAAAGGCAAAAGATTTTCTTTGCCAAATAGCGAAATTATGATTCACCAACCACTTGGTGGAGCCCAAGGGCAAGTTAGTGATATTCAAATTCAAGCAAATCATATTCAATATATAAAAGATAGAATGAATAAGATGCTCAGTGAAAACACGGGAAAGCCTCTTGAAATTGTTGAAAAGGACACCGATAGAGATAACTATATGACTGCAGAAGAAGCAAAAGAATACGGACTTATTGATGATATATTTGTTACAAGAAATATTAAAATAAACTAGCAAAAAGGAGATTTTATGGCCGAAAACGAGTGCAAATGTAGTTTTTGTGGAAAAAGCCAAAGAGATGCAAAAAAATTGATTGCAAGTCCTAGTGGGGATTCATTTATATGTGATGAATGCGTTGAAATTTGCAAGGATATTATTACAGACATAACCAAGAAAAGTGTATTTGAAAAAATTGATCTTCCAACGCCAGCCGAAATAAAGGAAAAGTTGGATGAGTATATTATTGGTCAAGATGAAGCGAAAAAAGTTTTATCTGTTGCCGTTTATAACCACTATAAAAGACTTAACTACAACTATGCTAAGGATTCAACAAAAGATATTGATGAAGTAGAACTTGAAAAAAGCAATATTCTTATGGTTGGGCCAACAGGAAGTGGTAAAACATTGCTTGCAAAAACTCTTGCAAAGATACTAAAAGTTCCATTTGCAACTGCGGATGCAACAACATTAACTGAGGCTGGATATGTTGGTGATGATGTTGAAAATATTCTTTTGAAACTTATTCAAAATGCAGATTATGATATAGAAAAAGCGCAAAGAGGAATTATATACATTGATGAAATTGATAAGATTGCTAGAAAAACGCAAAATGTTTCAATTACAAGAGATGTTGCTGGTGAAGGCGTTCAGCAAGCATTATTAAAAATTCTTGAAAGCACAGTTGCATCAGTTCCTCCACAAGGTGGAAGAAAACATCCACATCAAGAAATGATTCAAATAGATACAACAAATATTTTGTTTATTTGCGGTGGAGCGTTTGTTGGACTTGATAAGATAATCGACGCAAGACAAAATGACACAACACTTGGATTTAATGCTGATATAAAGACAAATAAAGAAAAAGAAAATAAAAATTATGTTAAGGATGTTCAACCAAATGACCTTATCAAATTTGGTCTTATACCTGAGTTTATCGGCAGACTTCCTGTTGTTGTAGGGCTCGATGAACTTGGAGAAAATGCTTTGGTTGAAATATTAACTAAACCTAAAAACGCAATAATCAAACAATATAACTTGATGTTTAAGATTGACGGAATCAATATTGAGTTTTCTGATGAGGCGGTTAAGGCAATAGCTAAACGAGCAATGGAACTTAAAACAGGGGCTAGGGGACTTCGAACAATTATTGAAAGCAAGATGACCAAGCTTATGTATGAGGCACCATCACTAAAAGATGTTGATAAAATTATTGTAACAGATAAATTTATTGAACTTGAAAATGA
>CADBOH010000035.1 GCA_902796285.1 uncultured Eubacteriales bacterium
GAAACGGTAAATGCGGCAGTAAAGTTCACAGGCCCTGTTGGATGATCAGATCCAAACACAGGAGTTGTGCTGGCAGAACCTTTATTAAGATTATATGCAATCTTATACTGTATCTCAGTCCAATTGGCATATAAATAACCATTTTCCGGAATTTGTGGTCTAGCACCAGAAGCTAAATATCCATTTGAATTGATAATCATAGTTTCATTCCTATCACTATCCATATAGTAATATCCATCAAGAGTATATCCTGGTCGTTGATCAGGAATAACAGGATTGGCTGAGGTCGTCATCTTTTTAGTACATGCTGAATCTAGATAAAATCCATTGTTATATTTTTCATAAATTGTTGAAGTTCCTCCCGATCCGCCAATTTTTATTAAATCAATTGGATATACACCGGCAATCCAGTTTGCATACAATGTGGTATTTGATGTAAATATCATATTGTTGGCTTCTGCTGTAAATTTTCCGTCTTTTTCTATATATTTTGTACCCTGACCATTGGCTGAAGAATAATATCCATCAAAAGTATACCCCGTTTTTTGAGGAACAGTAATAGAATTTAATGCTGTTGTTGCAGCTGAATCTGAGTAAAATCCTGAAAAATATTTTTCATACAAAACAGTTGTCCCAGCAGTAGTTGCAGATTGATTGTTAAGATTAATTGTATAAGTTATTCCATCAGCGCCAGAGCCGTATGATAATGAGTAATAATCATCTCTAATACCTGTTGTTGCCTCTTCAATATATGTTGAAGAACTATGTCCGTCAAGCTCAATAGTATAAACCCAACCTCCAAAATATTGGGATCCACTTCTATCAAGACTTACCTTATACTTATATAGAGTAGACCAAGAAAGTGTTGGATTTGCATCTGGGCTACTTTGTTTTACAGTAAAGCTGTGATTGGTGTTGAATTGTACATTAAATGTAAAATTCTTAATATAAAACCCTGGATACATGCAAATTTTAAAATAGTCAATGTATTGCAAACCCCAGTCATGTTCATGCCACATGCAAAGTTGCCCAACACCTGAACCTTTATCACCGTTTAAAGTATCAATGTATGCCCTATCATAACAGTCAATATATGTAAACCATGCATCAGTCTCACTGGTTTCTTGGCTAACCTGTTCATCAATCTTTTTAGTGGAAAAGTTATGCGAAAGAAAAACTATCCCGCATGATAATATTAAAAGTGCAAAAACTGAAAAAATCAAATACTTGAATTTATTTTTCATACCTGCCCCCTCTAATCATATTTTATATCAAAATCAAAATTTTTATAATTACATTATAAATCTTATAAAAAGATATGTCAACAAAATTGGGCATGTGAAATTTTTAAAAAAACGCGATACACTTTTGTACCGCATTTTATTTTACAACAACTTGCTAATTGTTAAAAATGTTTTCTTGATAACTTCATTGCCAGTTGTAAGTCTTTCGCTATCCGGCAATTTTTGTGTATCAAGTGGAAGAATTTTAAGCCCAAAATCAACTGCAAGTTTAATTGATTTATCCCCTCCACAAGCAAAGAACACACTTTGGCAATTTTTTGCGAAGTTGATATATTTTAATCCCTTTCTATATCTTTGAGATAATGGGAATTGTGATATTGACATCTTTTTGATGTAACCATTTTGACTAACAACTACAACGTGATCAAAATCGGCCTGTGATGCGAATATTACGCTGTCACCATCATCAAGATTTATACCCTTTACGCCTCCAGAAATTCTGCCTTGTGTTGGGATGTCGGTTTTATCAAAATTGAGTGACATACCATTTTTAGAAAGCATTAAAATGCTCTTGCCAGCCTTGTCAACCTCAACAGAAATAACTTCATCTTGATCTGCCAGTTTGCAAACTTGATAGAAGCCTTTTCCAACCATCAAATCTTTGACATCACTCTTTTTAACCATGCCTTGTTTTGTCATAAATAGAATGCTGCCCTCTGCAGGAAGTTTCATAATGCATACAGGAATTTCGTTTAAAGCGATAGTCTTTTCAATTGAAAGAAGCCCAGCCCCTTTATCTCTCCACTTGCATTCTTTAATTTCTTCAGCGGTACGTTTTATTGCATTACCTTGATTTGTAAATATCAAAACAGTATCATTAGATGCAAAACTTTCAATTTGAAGTGGCACATCTGTAATTGTTGAATTATCACTAAGCCCCTTTTGTGACATAGAATAATTTTTTGCAGTAACTTTTTTAATAGTATTTCCAGCAGAGATTGCCATAACATAATTTTTAACAACCTCTTCATCTTCTTTAACTTCTTCAACTTTAATATTTGAAGACCCCAAAATTGCCGATTTACGTTTTGAGTTATAGTTTTTCTTTATTTCAAGCAATTCTCGTTTTACAACATCATATTGAGCAGTTTTTGATGCCAAAATAGCCTCATACTCTTTAATTTTTGCCTTTAATTCTTTAAGCTCTTCTTCAAGTTTTTCTACCTCTAAGTGAACAAGTCTTGCAAGGCGCATATCGAGTATGGCCTGAGCCTGTTTTTCAGATAAATTAAATTTTTCTTTTAATTTTTGTTTGGCTTCACTGACAGATGCAGATTTTTTGATGATTTTTATAACTTCATCAATATTTTTAATCGCAACTAACAAGCCTTCAACAATGTGAGCCCTATCTTTTGCAATGTTAAGATCATATTTTGTTCTTCGAACAATAATTTCTCTTTGATATTGTGCATAGTATGAAATTATCTCAAGCAAGCTTAACAGTTTTGGTTTGCCGCCTGCAATTGCAACCATGTTTATACCATAAGAAATTTGAAGATTTGTTGATTTGTAAAGATATTCAAGAATTTTATTGACATTTGCATCCTTTTTTAATCTAATTACTGCTCTCATACCTGATCTATCAGATTCATCACGTACTTCTGTAATGGCTGCAAGTTTATCCTTGTTTTGCTCTTTCAGTTCAACAATTTTTTGAAGCAATAATGCCTTATTTACTTGGTATGGAAGTTCAGAAATAATAAGGCTTTGTTTGTCACCATTTTTCTCTGTATTAACCTTGGCTCTTATAATAATTTTTCCCTTCCCTGTTTTGTATGCTTGTTCAAGCCCACCATCAACAGAAATAATTTCACCACCAGATGGAAAATCAGGCGCTTTTATAATCTTCATAAGAGCATCAATTTTGATATTTGGATTGTTGATATACGCAACAACACCATCAATTACTTCCCCAAGATTGTGTGGAGGGATGTTTGTTGCAACCCCTACCGCAATACCAGAAGCCCCATTTACAAGAAGATTTGGAAATCTTCCCGGAAACATATCTGGTTCTTTGAGTGTATCATCAAAGTTTAAACTCCATCTAACAGTATCTTTTTCGAGGTCTCTCATAAGTTCTATTGCAAGAGGAGTCATTCTTGTTTCAGTGTAACGCATAGCAGCAGGACTATCACCATCAATTGATCCAAAGTTTCCGTGTCCATCAACAAGTGGTGCTCTTAGAACCCAGTCTTGTGCCATACGACACATTGCATCATAAACGGAACTATCACCATGTGGGTGATATTTACCAAGACAGTCACCAACGATTCTGGCACTTTTTCTATATGGCTTATCTGGGGTTACACCAAGTTCAAGCATAGAATACAAAATTCTTCTTTGAACCGGCTTTAATCCATCTTCAACACGAGGCAAAGCTCTATCCATAACAACAGTTTCAGTATATGGAATCATTGACTCGTGCAAAACCTCACTTACACTCTTGTAAATAATGCCTTTCTGCCCACCATTTGAGCTAGACACTTCATCTTGATTATCAGTTTCGTTTTGCTCTTGCTTATCCTCTTCTTCATAATTCATTTTGTCTTGTTCAAAACTATTCACTACCCTTTTCTCCCGTTAAATTAGTTATGATTTTATATCTTTTTATAATTTTTCATGAAATCATCTTCTCTATCAAAGTTTGCGTGCTCATTTATATATGCTTTTCTTGCCTCAATGTCATCACCCATAAGAGTGGTTATCATCTTATCAGCCTCGGCCGCGTCCTCAATTGTAACTTGGATCAAGTTACGTTTTTCTGGATCCATAGTGGTCTCCCAAAGTTGCTCTGGGTTCATTTCACCAAGACCTTTGTATCTTTGCAAACTATAATTTTTACCTGCCCTAGCAATCGCCTCAGGAAGTTCAACATCTGAGTAAACATATTCACAGTAATCTTTCTTGTAAACTTTATAAAGTGGTGGTAACCCAATATAAACATGCCCATCATTGATAAGTTCCTTCATATACCTAAAGAAGAATGTGAGCAAAATTGCTCTAATATGGGCACCATCTTGGTCGGCATCACTCAAAATTATGACTTTGTTATACCTCAAACTTGACAAATCAAAATCCTCGCCAATTCCGGTATTTAATGCTGAAATGATTGTTCTAATTTCTTCATTTGCAAGAACTTGGTCAATTCTCTTCTTCTCAGCGTTTAATGGTTTTCCTCTAAGTGGCAAAATCGCTTGAAATTTTCTATCTCTACCCTGTTTTGCAGAACCACCAGCGGAATCTCCTTCCACGATAAACATCTCACAATTTTCTCTGTTTTTAGAAGATGCAGCGGCAAGCTTGCCAACTAAATTAAAGTTTTCCGCAGAGTTTTTTGCTCTTGTAAGTTCTTTTGCTTTTTTTGCTGCTTCTCTAGTTTTTGCAGCGCCTTTTGCTTTGCCTATAATTACTTCGGCTGTTTGATTATTCTTTTTGTCCGCCAAAATTCTTGTAAGTTCTCTTATTGTCAGGCTCTCAACAAGTGTTTTTGCTTCTGGATTGCCAAGTTTTGTTTTTGTTTGACCTTCAAATTGAACATTATTCATTTTAATATTTATTACAACATTAATGCCTTCCCTAAAATCTTCCCCCTGAAAATTTTGTTCTTTTTCTTTAAGGAAATTGTTGTCTCTGGCATACTCGTTCATCACTTTTGTAAATGCAGAACGGAAGCCAGTTTCGTGAGTTCCCCCTTCAACAGTAGGAATATTGTTGACAAATGAGAAGGAACTCTCTGTGTAACTATCTGTATAAATAAATGCAACTTCCAAATCAAAATTTTTATCTTCAGCATGAAAGTAAATTGGTTTGTTGAAAAGTTTATTTTTCCCTTCTACAACATAGAGAACAAAGTCAGCAATTCCACCCTCATAATGGTATGTTTCATCTCGGCCAGTATTAAGATCAGTAAGTTCAATTTTTAAACCTTTATTTAAAAATGCAAGTTCTCTTGCGCGTGTGCAAATTGTATCAAAATTAAATTTAACATTGCCAAACATTTCCTCATCTGGCAGGAAGGTAACTTTTGTACCACTTTTCTTGGTTGTTCCAACCTGTTTAAGTGGCTCAACGGCAACACCACTATGTGTTTTACCCTTATCATCTGTGTATGAGTGGAATCCAACAAAATATTCTTTTCCATTTTTATAAACATTGACGTTACACCACTTTGACAATGCGTTTGTTACCGAAGCACCAACACCATGCAACCCACCAGAGAATTTATAATTTTCTGTGTTAAACTTTCCCCCAGCGTGAAGCGTTGTATAAACAACTTCAACACCAGATTTATGAAGTGTTGGATGCATATCAACTGGTATACCTCTACCATTATCCTCAACGGTAACTGAATTATCCTTATTAAGCGTAATTTTAATTGTATCACCAAAGCCGTTTGAGATTTCATCAATTGCATTATCTACAATTTCCCATAAAAGATGGTGCATACCTTTTTGACCTGTTGTACCTATATACATGCCAGGTCTAAGTCTTACGGCATCAAGCCCTTCAAGAACAATTATATCTTTTGCATCATATTTTTTTTCAGCCATCAGTTTTCTCCTATCAATATGCTCATTTTCCTTTATATTATAGCATATTATATCTTTTTAAACAATCAATTTGGCAAATTTTAACAGGCCGATTTTAAAATTTAAAACAAAATTTATGGTGCATAATTATTTATATTTTTGTATTTTTATTCATATTGGCGATCGCGTAAAAGTTTGTTAAAGAAAAGCATAAATTGAAGTAATTTGAGTATTATATTTTAGGGAGATATTATGAAAAAAATTGTTTTTACAGGTGGTGGTACCGCTGGGCATGTTTATCCATGTCTTGCAATAATTGAGGAGCTTGATCCAAAAGAATATGAAATCCACTATATTGGTGGACACGGCATGGAAAAGGATATAATTAAAAAAGAAAAAAACATCATATATCACGAGATTGACCCAATAAAGCTTGAAAGAAAATTGACTTTGAAAAATTTTTTAATACCAATAAAACTTTTTAAATCAATATTGCAAGCGAAAAAAATCTTAAAAGAAATTGATCCATGTATAATTTTTTCTAAAGGCGGTTTTGTGGCAGTGCCAGTTGTTGTTGCAGGTGCAAAACTAAAAAAGAATGTTATAAGTCATGAGTCAGATTTAAGCATGGGGCTTGCAAATAAAATAATACTTAAATTTTGCAATAAGATGTGCGTTAGCTTTGATAAAACCGCGCGAGGCAACAAAAAAATTATTTACACGGGTCAACCTATTAGAAAAAAGGTTCTCAACGGCAGAAAAACTAATCTTACCTTTTTTAATAAGCTGAATAAAAGCAAGCCAACATTATTAGTACTTGGCGGTTCAAGCGGTGCAAAATTCATTAATGAAAAGATATGGGAAAATCTTGAATGGCTATGTGAAAAATATAACGTAGTACATGTTACAGGCAAAAGGTGCGAACAAAAATATAACCACCAAAATTACTTTCAAGTGGACTATGCTGAAAACATCGGCGACTATCTCGATTGTGCTGAAATTGTTGTATCAAGGGCTGGCTCTGGTGCAATAAATGAGTTTTTAGCTCTTAAAAAGCCTATGCTTTTAATCCCATTGTCAAAAAAATGTTCAAGAGGCGACCAAATTGAAAATGCAAAACTTTTTAAAGAATATGGCTACGCTGAGATGATTGAGGAAGAAGAATTTAATAACAATTTGTTTATGGAAAAATTAGAAGATTTAACCAAAAACATAAAAAATTACCAAAAAAACATGCAAAAAAATGCAAAAAATGACGCAAATAAAAAAATTATCGCTGTAATAAAAGAAAACGAAAAAGAGGAGTAATCCTCTTTTTTTTAATCTAATTTGATACATGGATAACCATAACCTTCAAAGTTTTTATTATATGTTATTGCTTTGCAAGAAGACAACAATTTTTTCTTTATACCAAGTGGAGTTATGTTTGGATCCTTTTCATAAA
>CADBOH010000036.1 GCA_902796285.1 uncultured Eubacteriales bacterium
CTTGCAGACACAGTTATTGAAGATGGCAACGGCAATACAGCATACACAGTTGTTTCTTCAGCTTATGATAGAAAAACTGATTCAACAACAGTTACAACTCACTTACTTGTTCTCACTGCTGATAACAATTACAGAGACTTTGTTGAAACAACAACTTATGAAGGCCGTTTGGATAGCAATGAATTAACTGAAGCTAAAGAAACAAACGCTGATAGAACAATGATGAAAGCAAACAAAGCTATGAATCTTAACTTAAACAGATTTGCAGAAACAGATTTGGGTGCTGAAACAGATTTTGAAATTGACGAGTAATAAAAAAGGAGAGCGGAAGCTCTCTTTTTTGATGCAAATTTAATCTTAAATCAGTGCTGATTATCAGGGTGGAGATTATAAGAACCTTATCGCTTTCGATCAAGAACCTTGCTGTTCTCCACCCAAGTTTATCAACTTTAAAATAGGAGAATAGAAGAACCTGCTAACGCAGAACCTTGCTATTCTCGCCAAATAAAAAAACGCCATAAGGCGTTTTCTATTTGGTGGAGAATATCGGAATCGAACCGATGACCTCCTGCTTGCAAGGCAGGCGCTCTAGCCAGCTGAGCTAATCCCCCGTATCTTTGATTGCTCTAAAATATTATCATATTTTTTGATGTTTGTCAACATTTTTTATTGAATTATTTTTGTTTTTTTCATATATTAATGATATAATGCTTTATGTGATTCTATTTTTATCGTAAAAAACTTTAATTTTTTTTATTTTCCTATTGAAATAAAATTTATAATGTGATATAATAATATCAAGTATGGAGGAATTATGTCAAAATATTTAATAAAAATTTTATCAATATGCGCATTTGTTATCCTTTTACCTTTGGTAGTAGTTGGGGGAGCATTGTGTGTAACTGAAGCCATTGGCATTACACTTACTGTTAAAGCTGCTGGTATCGAAGGGGGAGTTAATACAGAATCCCATGTTGCTATCTATATTGATGGTCATAAGCAAGACAACAACACAATCAAAATCAAAAAGAACACCACAGTTAAAGTTGAATACGAAGGTGTTGGATATGATTTCTTAGGTTGGTATCAAGGAAGCTATAATGAAGTAGCTCCAAAGATTGCTAACAATAAAGCAAAAACTATTGACGGAAATGAAAAAAAGACAACTTGCGAATTTATCGTAAGAGGCAACACAACTTTAACTGCTGTAAGAAATGTTAAAACTTATACAGTATCTTATGAAGGCAAAATGGCAGACGGCACAACAGATATCAATTTGCCAACTGAAAATCTTTTGTATGGTCAAGACCTTGCAGTTCTTGCAGATCAAGAAGGAACTTGCCAATTAAAAGGTTGGTATGTTAAAGGCACTGAGGAACAAGAAGGTGCAGTTACAACTCAAGTTGCTACTTTCGATCAATCTGGTGAATATGTATTAGTTCCATATTGGGTTGACCAAGCCGCTATTCAATATACTTTGCATGTTCAATATCACGCTCAATCAACTGAAACTCAAGATGTAACATTTAGCTTAGCTGAAAAGTTTGGTGCATATAGAGAAAGAGAAGGATACACTCTTCTTGGATTTAAATGTGGAGACACAATTTATAACGAAACAAGCGCAAACTTCACAGGGCTTATTGAAGCTGCTGATGCAAACAATGAAATCAATGTTGTTGCAGTTTGGGAATGTGATTATCAACAATCATTCAACCTTGGAGTTAGTGGGGATATCGCAGTATTCACAAACGCAGCCCACACAAATCCAGCATATGTAAATGAAAATGACACAAGCATCAATTTTGCAGATGAAGAATATTGCTACGATTTAACAGATGATGTATTTGTATTATTTAAGGAAATGGTTGGAGCAACTAAATTCTATAATAATGAAGGCGTTGAAGTTGAATGGAATGGTCAATTTAAACTTTCAGTAAATGGACACCTTATCAATGCAACCACTTATAATCATAGTTCAAAAACATTAACATTTGCTAAACTTATGGCTTACTTAGAAGCTGCTTATGAAGGCGAACTTGACGGAGCAAAAGTTGGTGTTACTCTTACATTTGTTCCAGTTGCATAACTAAAAAAAGCAAAAAGGTTTTGAGAAATCAAAACCTTTTTTTGTTTGTTATAAAAAGATTTTTATTTTTGGCTGATTTATGGTAATATAAAAGCATGATAATAAAAAGTGCAAAGTATAAAACAAGTGTTGTTAATAGCAAAAATTTGCTCAGGGATGGAGTGCCTGAGTTTGCTTTTGTTGGAAGCAGTAACGTTGGCAAGTCATCGCTTATTAACAGCTTAACAAGCAGCAAATCGTTGGCAAAAACATCCGCAACCCCTGGAAAAACTAAGATGGTAAATTATTTTGATATCAATGAAACATTTCGTTTTGTTGACTTGCCTGGATATGGATTTGCCAAGGTGGGGAAAAGCCATCTTGATGTTTGGTCTGGGCTTATTGGTGAATATCTTTTAACGTCTGAAAGTTTGCAAACAATTTTTCTTTTGCTTGATATTAGGCATTTGCCAACAATGCAAGATAAACAGATGGTTGATTTTTTAGTTTTTAATGGGCTGCCGTTTATGATAATTGTTACAAAAGCAGACAAGATCGCAAAGAGCAAAATTTCAAACAATATCAAAAGCATTGCAAAAATGTTAAATTTAAGGGAAGAGATGTTTTTGGTTTCCAGCAGCGAAAACTCGCTTGGGAAGGATAAAATTTTAAATTATATCGAGATGAAACTAGGAAGTTAAAATGAGTAAAACTGTTATAGAAACAATTACCGGCTATGGTTATGATGGCGAGGGAGTGTGTAGAGTAAATGGCAAGGTTTGCTTTGTTCCTTTCACGCTTCGTGATGAAAAAGTTAAATTTAAGATAACAAAAGATACATCGTCTTTTAGCAGAGGAGAAGTTGTTGATGTTGTCACCCCAAGTGGATGTAGGATGAATGCGCCTTGTCCATATTTTGGCAAATGTGGTGGATGCACCTACCAACATACCACACACCAAAATGAATTAAATATAAAAAAAGAAGTGCTTTTGGGGCAACTTAGGAAATTAAACTTTAATAAAGATGTTAAAGTTTTTGCTTCACCAAAAGAATATAATTATAGAAATAAGATAAAACTTTTTGTTGATAACAATAAAATTGGATTAAAACTTCGTGGCACAAATATCATTTGTGAGATTGATGAATGTTTGATTGCAAGTGAGGTTATAAACAAAGCTATAAAAACTATACGAACTTTTTTGATGGCACAAAAATTATTTGATTATTATAGCCAAGTTGTAATTAGAAGTGAAGAAAATGTTTGTATCGTAAACTTTTATATGAAAAAGTTTAAAAATGTAAATTATCAGGGCCTGTACTTAATGCTTGGAAGCAATTATGGTATTTATCAAACATATAATCATCAGCCAGAATATAAGATTGGACAAAAGGAGATAGAAATCAATCGCTTTGGGCTTGATTGTAAATTTTCTGTCAATTCATTTCATCAGGTAAATGATGATATAGAAAAAATACTTTATCAGCATGTTGCACAAGCAGTGAAGGGTAAAAAAATTGTAAATTGTTATAGCGGGGGAGGAGTTTTAAGCGGAATTATTGCCCTTGGCAAAAACTTTGTCACTGGGATTGAACTTGGCAAAAGCGAGCATGAAGATGCAGAAAGATTAAAGGATGAAAACAATTTAATTTATTTAAAAAATATTCAAGGAGACTGTGCCGAAATTTTACCAAAAGTAAATAGTGATGTTGAAACAATAATTGTTGATCCACCAAGAGCAGGAATGGATAAAAAAGTTGTGCAAGCAGTTGATGCAACAAACGCTCAAAGGCTTATTTACATTTCTTGCAATAGTGCAACTTTTGTTAGGGATGCGCAAGGACTTAAAAGTTACAATTTAAAAGAGGTAAAACTGTTTGATATGTTTCCAAGAACAGGCGAATATGAAATATTGGCGATTTTTGATAAAAATAATTGATTTTATTTGCTTATCGTTTGAGTTTTATTAATTTTATATGTTATACTATCTATATAAAGGAGAAAATGTTATGTCAACACTTTCAAGGGAGCCGTTTGTTGAGTATCATGAAGCTCTTGATGGCTTTGCGAAAATAAGAAAAGAAATGAATGACCTTATTAATGCTGAAAAATTAACTGATGCAAAAGAACTTTTTGACACACTAAAATTTTATGCCGCAGGGCAAGAAAGTGTTGCGATGGACTTGCTTGCGTATTATTATAAATCAGGCGTTAAAGGAGTTGTTCCAGAAAATTATTCAAGATATATTCAATGGGAAGTTTTGGCTGCGGCTAGAGGCAATGAGCTTGCTATAGAAAAATTGCAGTTTTTGATTGGATATGCTTGTGATGCAATAATGGATGATGAGCAATATGACCTTATTGAATATAAAAATGACATTGATGATGTCAATGTACTTTACGTTCTTGGCAAGAATCTTTGCAAGGTTTTAGCGCGAGATTATTTAAAGATTAATCCGCTTGATCTAGCTCAACAAGAGGATGAGCTGAAGCCTTATACCAAAGAAGATTTTATTGTGCTTAGAAAAATGATTGATGAAGCTATTCCACAAACAATTAAAATTATGAAAAGTTAAAAATTCTTTCTAGAATTGTCAGTCTATCATTTATAATTCTTGTTATATCCGACTCAAAATTTGATTGATCTTTAATGACAATCAAATTTTTTATTAATGCAAATTCACAACCTAGATATTTTAGAAAAGTCTTTGTTTTGTCAAGTAGTGGGATTTTGATATTTTTAGTGATTGGCTCATCCCACAATATCGCCAACTTTTTGGATTGTTTTTCAGTTAAAAAATAGAGTTTTCCTGTGCCTAAATAGCCGCCGAGGCGACACAAAAGCAGCTTGATTTGTGAAAATAAAAGCATAATTTTATCAACAAGTTCTTGATTGTCGCGC
>CADBOH010000037.1 GCA_902796285.1 uncultured Eubacteriales bacterium
CTATCAGTACTAGTAAACTTAGTCACCTTGCCTGTTGAATATAATGCAAGCAAACGTGCAAAAAAACTTCTTAAAGAAAATGGAATGTATTCTGAAAAAGAAATGGCTGGTGTAAATGAAGTTTTGAATGCTGCAGCACTCACTTATGTTGCATCACTTCTCGTTTCACTTGCTTTCTTTGCTAGATTTTTATTCATATTGCTTGGAAGTAGAAAATAAAAAAGTCGACCTAAAAAGGTCGATTTTTTTAATTAAATTTAATCCTCTTTGCAATATAATCTATAAGTTCATCAATATTTACGATATCTTGTTTCATTGTGTCACGGTCACGAACGGTTACTGTTCCTTTTTCGAGTGTATCAAAATCAATAGTTACGCAGAAAGGTGTTCCTATTTCATCTTCACGACGATATCTTTTGCCTATTGAGCCGGCTTCGTCATAATCGCACATGAATTCTTTTGCGAGCATAGCATATATTTCTTTGGCCTTATCACTCAAATTCTTTTGAAGTGGCAAAACGGCTACTTTGTATGGAGCAACGGCAGGGTGGAAGTGCATTACAACTCTTGTATCGCCGCCTTCAAGTGCTTCTTCATCGTAAGCCTCACAAAGCAAGGCGAGAGTTAATCTATCAGCACCAATTGAGTATTCAATAACGTTTGGAAGAATTTTTTCATTTGTTACAGGGTCAGTGTAAAGCATTGACTTTCCACTAAATTCTTGATGTCTTGAAAGATCCCATGTGCTTCTGTGGTGAATTCCATTTAATTCTTGCCATCCAATAGGGAACAAGTATTGTATATCGCACGCAGCTTTTGCATAGTGAGCAAGTTTGTCGTGATCATGAAAACGCAAATGTTCACCATCAACACCTAAGTCTTGAACAAACTGTAATGCTTTTGCTTTAAATGCCTCATAAGTTTCCATTGCATTTTCTTCACGAACGAAGTTTTGAAGTTCCATTTGTTCAAATTCAACCGTTCTAAACAAAAAGTTTCCTGGGGTAATTTCATTTCTAAAAGATTTACCAACTTGCGCGATTGCAAAAGGAAGCTTTGCCCTTGCAGATCTTTGAACATTTAAAAAGTTTACATATTCTCCTTGAGCAGTTTCAGGGCGAAGATAAACTTTGTTAAGTCCCTCTTCTGTAACTCCACGTGAAGTTTCAAACATGAGGTTAAATTGTCTTATTGGGGTCCAGTTATGTTTTCCACATTTAGGGCAGTTGATTTTGTGCTCTTCAATAAAGGATTCCATTTCCTCATTTGTCATGTTGTCAGGCACAACATTTAGGTTATGTTTTTTTGCGTAGTCTTCAATAAGGTTGTCGGCTCTTTCTCTAGATTTACACTCTTTGCAGTCCATTTTAGGATCACTAAAAGATGCTGTATGACCACTAGCGTCCCATACTCTAGGATTCATAAGAATTGCAGCGTCAACGCCGTATGTGTTTGGGCTTTCCTGAACAAATCTTTTCCACCAAACACGCTTAATATTATTTTTAAGTTCAACGCCAACAGGCCCAAAATCCCAAGTATTTGCAAATCCTCCGTAAATATCACTGCCTGGGAATACAAATCCACGGCCCTTGCATAAGTTCAAAATTTTGTCCATTGTAGCTTTAATTTCTTTCATAATTTCTCCTTTTATAACTAAAAAACCCTATGTGATAAAGCTCACATAGGGGCGATTTTAAGTCGCTGTTCCACCCTAATTCGTGCATAAGCACCTCAATTAAGTCTCTTTACGCCGAGTCGCGTTTTGCTCCGGAGTTGCCAATTCCATCATTGCTAAGTGTATTTTATATCATTTTATTTTTTTTGTCAATAAAATTTCATCAAATAGGAAAGTTAAATAAAAAATACTTCTCTTCGTTAAGCAATTTAATCGACTTTTTAATCTTTTTTAGATAAAAAACTCGCTTACATGCGAGCGAGTTTTATTTGCCATACTTTTCAACATATTCTTCATATGTGCCGGTAAAATCAATAAATTTGTCTTCATCAACAATTTCAATGATTCTATTCGCAACGGTTTCTATTATTTCTTGGTCATGTGTTGAGAATAACATTGAACCACGGAAGGACTGCATACCTTTATTTAGGGCAGTGATTGATTCAAGATCAAGGTGATTTGTTGGCTCGTCAAGAAGAAGAAGGTTGCCTTGTTCGAGCATCATTTTTGCAAGCATACATCTTACACGCTCACCACCAGAAAGCACATTTGCTGGTTTTAAATTTTCTTCACCAGTAAAGAGCATTCTACCGAGCCAGCTTCTAATATAAGTTTCGTTTTGATCTTTTGAAAACTGTCTAAGCCAATCAACAATTGATTCAGTTTTACCTTCAAAATACTCGTTATTATTTTGTGGCAAATATGTCATCTTGATTGTTTTTCCAACAAAAACTTGTCCGTGATCTGGTTTTTCTTTTCCAAGCAAAATATTAAATAAAGTGGTTATTATTTGGCTATTTTTTGCAAAAAATACAACCTTTTGCCCTTTTTCAATGTTAAAACTCAAATTTTTAAACATTCCAGCCTTGGTCAAATGATCTGCTTTTATTACTTCTTTTCCTATTTCTTGTGTATATTCAAAATTGATATAAGGATACTTTCTTGAAGATGGTTTAATGTCTTCAATTGTAAGTCTTTCAAGTTCCTTCTTTCTGCTAGTTGCTTGTTTTGATTTTGAAGCATTAGCCGAGAATCTTGCAATAAATTCTTTAAGTTCTTTCGCCCTTTGCTCAGCTTTTTTGTTTTGGTCTTTCATTTGTTTTAAAATAAGTTGGCTTGACTCATACCAGAAGTCATAGTTTCCAATGTACATATTGATATGACCATAGTCAACATCGCAAATATTTGTGCAGACCTTATTTAAAAAGTGACGGTTGTGCGAAACAATGATAACAATATTTTCAAATCCAAGCAAAAAGTCTTCAAGCCAGCGTGTTGTTTTAAAATCAAGGTTGTTTGTAGGTTCATCTAGCACCAATATATCTGGATTTCCAAAAAGTGCCTGTGCTAAAAGGATTTTAACTTTTATTTTAGGATCAATTTCGCCCATAAGGGTGTAAAACATTTCCTCTTTAATCCCAAGGCTTTGCAATAAACTTTTTGCCTCGGCATCTGCTTCCCATCCGCCAAGTTCAGCAAATTCAGTTTCAAGTTCACCAGCCCTGATTCCATCTTCCTCAGTGAAGTCAGGTTTCATATAAAGCGCATCTTTTTCTTTTTGAACTTCCATGAGTCTTTTGTGCCCAAGAAGAACGGTGTCAAGAACGGTTTCATTATCAAATGCGTTTTGATTTTGTGCAAGAACTGACATTCTTTCGCCAGGGGTAATGATTATCTCGCCGGTATTAGGTTCAATCTCACCAGTTAAGATTTTTAAAAAGGTTGATTTGCCGGCGCCATTTGCACCAATAATTCCATAGCAGTTGCCTTTTGTGAATTTTAAGTTTACTTCTTTGTAAAGCACTCGGCCGCCGAATGCAAGTGATATGTTATTTGCTTGTATCATGATTTTCTCCTTTTGATAGTATAACTTAATCTAACTTTTATGTCAAATGAAAATTTATGTTTAAATTGCTTAAAAAATCATTTTTAAATGATAATTTTAGAAAAAACAATAAAAATTTTAAAAAAAATTAAAAATTATTTTGTTTTTTTAAAAAAGTGGGCTTTTTTGGGCTTAATTTGCATAACAAAAAATATTTTTCTACTTTATAGCAATAAATATTTTTTTTGATTTAATTTATAATATATTTAATGAAATTAAATATTTGCTGGATTTTTGTTTGCTTTTTTTCGGCAAAAAAGTTATCATATATTAGAATAAAACTTACTATATGGTTTAACTTAAACAAAATTTGAGAGAGGTATCTTAAATGGCAAAGAATAAGAAAGTTAAAGAAAAAGTTGAAAAAGGAATGAGAAGAAAAAAGTGGGGGCCGGTTAAAACATCGATTTCTGTTGTAGGTGGTGTGGCCGGTATTGTTGGGGCCACTGTTCTAGGCGTATATTTGGCTGGGGGATTTAATGAAAAGATTATAAACCCTGAGTCAATATCTTTTGTGTATGATTCAAGTCTTTACAACTCTGACTACAATCAGATTGAAACCTGTGAAAATTTTACACTTACAATAGGTGCACCAAATAGCAATGATGTAAATAGAGGAAAGGTTACACTCTCTTTTGCTGGAACAAGCAATCCTATTACAAGAAGTAATGGGTATATTTCAAACACAATTATTTCTGTTCCAGAGATTGTAAAAGTTGGACAACCTTTCAGCGTTTCTCTTTCAAAAGAATATTTGTATGATTATGAAGAAGTGGAAGTTGATGAAAATAACTTTACTAGCGGCACATACTATATCAAAAATGGTGATACATATGAAATCGCAAATGGTGAATTTGATGCAAACGCTACATATTATCAAAGACAAAGGATTAGTTGGATTAAAGGTGGTGTTTCAAGCCTTATTGCAGCAAGTGAATATGATCAAATAAGCACAACCTCAATTCAAATTGCCGTTGACGTGCCTGTTTATAAAACTGAAACAATTATCATCAACTCATATGGTGTTGAAACAAATAAGATCGTAACAGGTGAGGCGTTTACTTTAAGGACAAAGTTTATTCCTGCAAAAAGTCAGTATATGTATAGCGATTATTATGAAAACAGAAATGGTGAAATCGTAAAAAATCAAAGCATAGGAGAAAATGCAGCCAGAGAAAAACTTTCATACTATGAAGCAAAAAACAATTCAGGTATTCGTCCTTTTTATGATGGAAAAGATACAATGCACTTTGTTGCTGGCAATAATGCGGTAGACAATATTGATATCACTGGATATACTTATCCAACCGCAAAAGAACAAATTGAGTTTCAAAAAACACTCGAGGGTATTACCGAGGCGGAATACTATAATGCAAACGTTGTTCGTCTTGCATCTTCTGAAACAAAGATATCATCTGTTGGCTCAATTGAGATTGGCGAGGCTAGCATAAGCACATTCAGTGTTTCTCAAACCGAAATTAATGCTCAAATAGGTAGAAGCCTTAGAATTTATGTTCAAGAAAACAGATATGATTCGCTTAGCAGCTTTATTGGTGCAAAAGTTTATGCAACTTCTGGTGCCGTGCTAGATAATATGTGTGCAAACATTGCACTTGCTTTTGTTTATAATAATCAAGATGCAGTAGAAAATGGCATAGTAACTGTTGTGGGAGAAGAAACAGACAAAACAGTAACATTTGATGAAAATACAGTAAAACTTTACAAACCAAATTCTGCCGATGTAGCTGATCTTAGGTATTCATATTGGACAATCTCTGCAAGCGAAGAAAGAAATATCAAAATTTATGTATACTTAATTAAAGATAATGAGTTGTTTACTGATGATCAGGGCAATGTTGTGAAAAAAGAGCTCACTCTTTCAGTCACAGATGAAATGTCTACTGAAGCAGATTTGAGCTGGAAAGACGACACAGAACTTTCTGTTACACTTGATTATGATAATAATGGGGCACTTAAGAGTC
Source organism: uncultured Eubacteriales bacterium (assembly GCA_902796285.1). GTDB lineage: Bacteria > Bacillota > Clostridia > Christensenellales > UBA1242 > Caccovivens. Next base: position 5,543 of record CADBOH010000037.1, read on the forward strand.
AACCTGTCAACCTTGCAGAACTAATAAACGATGTTCCTGCTGGAAATATCTACAAAGACGTTAAATTCTTTGCTTACTTTAGTGATCTAGCAGCAGCAAACGAGGTTTTGAAAAATGGCTATGATGCAGCGCGCTCTGGCAATTATACAATAGGCAATAGCACAAAACATCTTTTTGCTTTGAATGCCGACAACGATACAGTAACCCTTTATGGCACAGGTGAGTTTGATCTTTACTTTGCAACAATAACAGGGCAATACAATGAGGATGGCACATATAAAATTGCAAAAATGTGTGCAGATGAAAAGCATATTGTTTCAAAGAAGGCGCTTTCTTCTAACTCAATTAATCTTGATGCGTCAACTTTTGATTTAACCAATTTTGGCGATGCAGATGCTGACAGCATTCTTTTAGATGTTGGAAACAATAATTCATTTACCGTTACTTTTGTTGTTAATGCAGACTCAATACCAGTATTTAGCGATGAACGTGACAATATGAGTTTGTCTATTATTTCAAATAAAGGGGATATCACAAACAAATTTAGCATCGGGAATCCTGTGTTTAATAATATTACGGGTGAACTAACATACACAATTTATTTGGCTAGTAATGCTGAAATAGATGGCGACGACAAAGATGCTAACATTTCAAGCTTTAAGTTAGTTTATAAGTCAGGTCATCCAGACGGCCTGTCATGGGCAAAAGAAATCCCAAGCGGTAAGACAGTAACCGTTTACGAACCAGTTGCTAAAACTGTTGTTGTAAAAAATGAGACTTATAAACAAGTTTTAATTGGCAATACTCAAGTTAGCGTAGAGCAAAAGCTTAATGATGCTGGCGGCTCTACCGTTACTTATACCATTACTAATGCTGATGGGGAGGAGGTGCAGACATTTGGTAGTGTTAATGACTTTATCAATGCACTATTTAGTGATATCACCATCACAGATCAAAAAGGAAATCAGGTTACATTAAGCGGCAAATGGGGGTTTGAAGTTTTAGGTGACAAAGGACAACTTGTGGTACTTTCTAACGATAAAAAATCATTTACACTTAGAAGTGGCAATACCCCAGATGGAGAACCTGTTACTCTTAAAATAAAGAGCGGGGATACATATGCCACGATCGATGGCACAACTGAAAAGCTTTCAGTTAAACTCAATATTGTGTCAATAGGCATTGATCATATATTGAAAGCTGGAGATTATGATGGCAGTGGCGCTGTAGAACAAGAAGACACCTCTTTAGTTAAAATAACCAAGTATGGAAGAGGCGGAGATACTCTCACGCTATCAGATCTTGTTAAGTTCTATTTGGACAATGACGAGGAACAGGAGTTTAGCAAAGTCGATTTTAAATTAAGCCAACAATATTTAACGTTAAATGCTGATAAGCTAAGTGACCTATTTGGCACTAATGGAATGATAGCGCTTTATAGTGGTGAAAATCCAGTAAATTATGGTACTGGAAGCAACCTTAGCGACATAAATTTTACAAAATTTACAATCAACAAACATTTTAATGGCTCACATACTATTGATTTTGAAATAACTGGCGGAAATGGTGCAGTAAATACAACATTTAGATTGACTCTTGACAAATATATTAAAGTTAGTGAAACTGTTGAATATAACTCTTGTTATGCGTCTAATCCAGTTGAAATTACAAACAATGTTACATATGGTAGCATCACTCAAAAACTTGGAACGCTTTATAGCGGCACAAAATATATTGTTCCAAGCAATGATGGAACATATGTAATCGATACAGAGACAACAAATGCGATCGGAACGTTAAAAAATGGAGCAATCACATTCTATGATTTCTGGGATGAGGAACAAAAAGAATATTCAATAAAATTCCAACCTTACGGAGAGAATCAATTTTTACTTCAAGCAACTATTACATTTACGGTAAAAAGAAATGTTGCAGTAACCAGCAAAAATAAAGCGTTTACAATATTGATAGGTGAAGGCGAGAATCATGGCAAAATTGCCGATTATATTGAGGTTACAAGAGTTGAGGGTGAGAACGAAATTTCAAATATAACATACAGACTTGGTGATTACTTGACATATGATAACGCAGGTAATGTTGCAGTAAAAGAAAATTCTTCTCTAGAATTTGCTTACAACCAGCAAGAGCTTACAACAAAATTGTATGTAACGATTAGTGGAAGTGAAGTTGGTTCAATCGACATCACAATCAAGCCAACAGTTGGCAATTATTACGAGCAACTTGCAAATATGTTAAAATTGCAGTCACAAACAGAAGTGTTAGCGCAGTTTAAAACTATTGGCGAGGTAAGTTATTTACTTGTTGATAAGTCAAAAGGTACAACATGGAAGTTTAATGATACAAATATAGCCGCAGCAAGAATGAGCGGATTATACACCGTTGTTGATGGAAATATTATCTTCCAAAATCAAAATGAATTAATCCGTGGCATTGGTGATGAAAATTCATATTTATCTCTTTCCGTTAATAGTCAATTTACAATGAGAGTTCCTGTTATTGTTTCTTCAATAGGATTTGATCAAGTAGTTTATGAGGGGCACGTACAAGATGCTAAGTCACTTGAATATGCATTAACAAGACCTGAAAACTTGATTAAACAAGGTATTTACAACCCAGTAAAAGCAGGGGAGCTTACTCAAATATTAAACAACACAGATCGTCTTGGATTATTTGGTCAAGTGGGTAATATTCACGCAATAAGCTTCTATGCATTAAACGATGCAACTGTTGACGAAAACGGCAATGCAGTTGTAACCGCACAAGATTTGATTAATTCATTAACGATAGATAATGGCCAAGTGACAGCTTCTCTTAAACTTAATCATCTTTCTGATAAGATAAACAATATGTATTTGGCATTTGAATACACTATTATCAAGGGTGTTGCAACTCAAACATTCTATTATGTTGTAAAAGTTGATCCAGATGTTAACATTAACGACGTTGTATATCCATATGATGGAGATGCTGAGTATCTTAGTGCAGAAGTAGGGGCTGATGGGCAGATAAACTTGGATGGAAAGTTCGATGAAAGAACGCTGCATAGCGGCGAAAAGAGATTTAATATTACTCGTATTACTCAAAACGACGATTTTGATAATGATCTTGAGTTTATAAATGAAATCGTTTCAGTTACAATTGATGACCATATTACACTTATCAATAAAGATACAACAGGTGATCAAACAG
>CADBOH010000038.1 GCA_902796285.1 uncultured Eubacteriales bacterium
AGTAAATCTTTTAAGTCAAACATGCATGGTAAAGTTTAATTTTTGTTTCAAAACCTTTATTAATACAAGAAGCGATCCAACAACCAAGTTGATCGCCTCTTTTTTTTGGAGGTACCACTCGGATTTGAACCGAGGAATAAAGGTTTTGCAGACCTTTGCCTTACCACTTGGCGATGGTACCATTATGGAGCGGAAGACGGGATTCGGACCCGCGACATTTGCCTTGGCAAGGCAACGCTCTACCACTGAGCCACTCCCGCATAAGTTTGACACATTAATATTATATGTGTAAAGCAAGGTTTGCTCTATTAATATAGCAGATTATCTTAAAAAAATCAACTGTTTTTATGTAAATTTTTAAAAATTCTTTTTTCACAATTTATATTAAAAGAATATTGTAATTCAACACTAAAAAAGTTGACATGATTTTTTAAATTTGTTACAATAAAAGCGAAATACTAAAGGGGGATTTATGGATGTGATGTTTTGGGTGTGGCTTGGTATAATCGCCGCCTCAATAGTGATTGAAGTTTTCACATTGAAATTAATTCCTATTTGGTTTGCAATTGGGGCAATAATCCCTTTTATATTATCCATTTTTAATATAAATTTTATTATTCAAATTATAATTTTTGCTGTAGCTGCCTTATTGTTGATTATTTTTGTTAGGAAATATGCACAAAGATTTTTGTTTGGTAATATAACAACTAAAAAGTTGGAAGACAATGGCGATAGTCAGGAACAAACTGAAAATGAATCGCAAAATGAAGAGGATGATGAAATAATAATCCCCAAAAAATCCACAAATGTGGATGATCAAAATTGATTGTTACAACTGAAGTTTTTTGGTTGAAACAATAAAATTTTACAAAAGGAGGGAGAAGAATGAAAAACGTTAGATCACTTATAATGAATTGTGTAATAGCTGCACTTGTAGTTTTAACAATTGGCTTCTTGGCAGGAAACTACGGTGGTATTGCGAATGGTTACGATTTTCTAAGTCTACTTGAGTATGTTAGCTTTGCTCCAGCAGATATGGGATTCTATATTGTATCAATTTTGCTTGTGTTAATATTAGTACTTATACTTTTCGTATTTGCTGTACTTGGCTTATTATGCGATTTCCAAGTTATCAAGTCAGAAAAAGTTGCAAAGATTTTTAGATTTGTTAAGTTGGTACTTGCTTGCTTGGTTTTTGTAATCACAGTTGCTGCATTTATTATTGGATGTGTTGAAGGTGGATCAACTGGTTGGGCATCTATAATAAATTTAATTGTGGCTGTAGGATTAGTTGCTACAACAGTTACAGATGTTGTTTTAGCTCGCAAGAAATAATTAAAAGCAAAATTAAAACACGACAAGATTGTCGTGTTTTTTTTATAAACAATAAAATTGCTTGATTTATAGTGTATTTTTGTATATAATTATACTTATATTTTAAGGAGAAAACATGGATAAAACATATTCACCAGAGCTTTTCGAAAGAGAAATTTATAACAATTGGCTAGAAAAGGGTTACTTTGGCTCAAAACCAGACAACAGAAAGAGTTATACTATCGTTATGCCGCCTTGTAATGTTACCGGAAAGGCGCATATTGGGCATGCACTTGATAACACAATTCAAGATATTTTGATTAGAACAAAACGCATGCAGGGCGTTAATGCATTGTGGGTTCCAGGAACGGACCATGCCGCTATTGCCACTGAACAAGTTTTGGTTAAAGATCTTAAAAGAAACGGTCTTTCAAAAGAAAGTATTGGTAGAGAAGAGTTTTTAAAACGTGGATGGGATTGGTATGGCAAGTACACCCATGTTATTTGTGATCAATTAAAAATGCTTGGTATTTCTTGTGATTGGTCAAGGCTTGCTTTTACAATGGATGAAAATTTAAATCAGGCTGTAAGACATGTTTTTTGTGAATACTACAAAAATGGTTTGATTTATAAAGGAAAGAGAGTTGTAAATTATTGCCCAAGTTGTAAGACAACAATTTCTGATAACGAAAACGTTCATGTTGATCAAAACACATATTTATGGTATATTAGATATCCTTTTGCTGATGGAAGTGGTGAAGTTGTTGTTGCAACAACTAGACCAGAAACACTATTTGGCGATACAGCAGTTGCAGTAAATCCTAATGATAAAAGATTTAAAGGACAAGTTGGCAAAGATTTGATCCTGCCTCTTGTAAATAAAAAAATTAAGCTTATTGCTGATGATTATTGTGAAATTGGTTTTGGAACTGGCGCTGTAAAGATAACACCTGCACATGATCCAAACGACTATGAAGTTGGATTTAGACACAATCTAGAAATAATCAATTGTATTGACGATAATGGACTTTTAACCGACGCCGCAGGTGAATTCAAAGGGCTTGATAGAATCGAGGCGAGAAAGGCCATTGAAGAGGCTTTGGAAAAGGGTGGATATTTAATCAAGAAAGAAAAATATAAAAATCAAGTTGGTACTTGCGAAAGATGTGGCAGTTTTACTGAACCAAGAATTTCAACACAATGGTTTGTTAAAATGAAAGATTTAGCAAAGCCTGCTATTGAAGCCGTAAAAAATGGAGATTTAAAGTTCCATCCAAAAAGATATGAAAAAACATATTTAAATTGGCTTGAAAATATCCAAGATTGGTGTATTTCTCGTCAAATTTGGCTTGGGCATCGTATACCTGTTTATACATGCGAAAATGGGCATACATTTGCAAGTGAAGAAGAAAGACCAAAAAAATGTCCACATTGTGGGAACACTTATTTAACACAAGATAATGATGTTCTTGATACATGGTTCTCATCTGCACTTTGGCCATTTTCAACACTTGGCTATCCAAATCAAACAGAGGATTTAAAATACTATTATCCAACATCAACACTTGTAACTGGTTATGATATTATAACTTTCTGGGTTTCAAAGATGGTATTCTCAGGGATAAAATTTATGGGAGAGGTTCCTTTTAAGGATGTTGTAATCCATGGCATAGTTCGTGATAAACATGGAATAAAAATGTCAAAACACTTGGGTAATGGTATTGATCCAATTGATATGATTGAAAAGTATGGTGCTGATGCATTGAGATTGAGCTTGGTTAATGGTATGAGCATGGGTACTGATGTTAAGTATGATGAGGATAAGGCTAAGGACGCTAAAATCTTTATAAATAAACTTTACAATGCCAGCAAATTTGTTATTCAAAACATAGCAGACATAAATATAAAACCACTAAATAAACTTGAACTGCAAGAAAAGGATAAGTGGATTTTGAATGAACTTGATTTGCTAATTAAAAACGTTACAAAAAATATTGAAAAGTATACAATAGGCGTGGCAACTAGCAACTTAATTGAATTTACTGTATCAAAATTCTGTGATTGGTATATCGAGCTTACTAAGGTTGACTTGTATGGTGAGGATAAAGATAGAAAGGGTGTTGCCCAAAATGTGCTTTACTATGTTTTGGATGCATTGCTTAAATTGTTTCATCCATTTATTCCATTAGTAACCGAATATATTTATCAAAACCTTCCACAGCATGAAGAAACTATTATGTTGACAAAATATCCTAAGAAGCTTAATTTAAAGGATCTAACAAATAATTTTGCTGATATAATTGAACTTATTAAATCGATTCGAAATGCAAGAGCAGAGTTTAATGTGCCAGATAACAAGAGGACATCTTTATATATAAAACTTGAAGGTGAAGATGCCGAGATAAGCAAAAACTTGCAGGAGATAGCAAAGCTTGCATATGGCACAACCGCGCAAATAGTTAATAAAGAACCTCAAGAAAAGTGTGTGAAGATTATTTGCAAAAACGCAGTTGTATATATCCCAATGGGAGAACTTGTTGATTCAAACAAAGAAAAAGAACGCTTAGAAAAAGAAATTGAAAGCGTAAAATTTGAAATTCAAAGATCTAAAAAGATGCTATCCAACGAAGGATTTGTTGCAAAAGCCCCAGCGGCTTTAATTGAAAAAGAAAGAGAAAAACTTGCAGTAAATACTCAAACTCTTGAAAAATTAACTGAGCAGTTGAAAAATGTATAACACAATATCTAGTATGTTGTTTCAATAACAACAACAAATATGTTGAAAAAGAAAAACATTTCAGAAAAGTCTGAAATGTTTTTTTATTCACGTCTTAAACTTTCAACTGGATCAAGTTTTGCTGCCTTTGATGATGGATATAATCCAGCAATTACACTTATCACAACGCTTATTCCAAATGCAATCGCGAAATAGTGCCATAACATTCTAAGTGGGGCGACTCCAAGCAGTGCTTTAAGAACTAGCATTAGAATTCCACCAATTCCAAGTGACAAAAGTATTCCTGTTAGTCCGCTTAAAACGCCAATTAAAAAGCTTTCTGTACTAAAAATAAGTTTTATATCTCGTTTTCTCGCTCCAATACTCTTTAATACACCGATTTCTCTTGTTCGTTCTGCAACGCTCATGTAAAGAACAACAAGTATCATTATAAGTGCTACAAATAGTGAAATACCTGAAATGATTGCAAGTGCAAGTGAAAATGTTGAAAGCATTTCATTAAACATGGCTTCAAGTTGCTCTTCAACTGAACCAGAGAGATCCTTTCTATTTGCTTTAATATAAGAGTCAATCAAATTTTTTGTTTCTTTACTATCTGCTTTAATAAATAATAGCGAAGGGGAGATCCCTGTTGGCGTTAATCCTGCATTTTGCTCGGCCTCAATTACGCACGCATCTAAGTAGTCATAATCAACATACATAACAAGCATTGATGAGAATATTGAAACATCTATTACAGCAGAGACTGTTACAACTTTTGTTATTGGAACATAAATGTTTCCTACCTTAAAATTCACACTTAATGTAACTTCTTTTCCAACAACTTGACTTGGTTCATCAACTCCAAAGAATTTGCATGCTGCTTCTGAAAGCATAATTTCGTTTTCGCCCGATATGTGACCATTTTTGGATATGATTTTTGATTCACTATAATATGGTGGTGTAGTGTAAGTGTAGATAATTGCACCCGTTTTAGGGGTTTCCATTTCTTCTGTTTGATAAATTATGTTTCCTTGCCCCATAGTTGCTATACTAAATCCATAAGTTAGGTTTTGATTTTCTCCATCAACTTCCACAGTAAAGTTATTATTTTTTGTAGCAAGATAATCATTGATTTCGTCAGCAATTTCAGTTATTTCTGGATTAGTAAAAATTCTTGGAGTGAGCATTGCGTTGCCATCTTCTAGGTCATGCCCATCTCTATCTTTTCCACTTTTTGAAATTGTGGTATAAGTTGGATTTGAGTATTCAGATGCTTGCGACGAAATGTATCCGGTAAGACCTGAGCCAAAAGAAAGCATAAGTATCATTGCAATTAGTGAAATTGAAACACCAACAGCCATCAAAATATTTTTAACTTTGCTTGCCCACATGTTATGTAAAGATAACTTTAATGCTGATAATAGTGTTAAGTGGCCCTCTTTTTTTGCTTCTTTTTTATGCGACAATTCAGTTAATTCGTTGGTTTTTTCTTCTTTTTGATAATTTGCATTTGATTCATCACGTATTATTTTCCCATCCGATATTTCAACGATTCTAGATGAAATTTTTGCCACTTTTTCAGAGTGTGTAACCATAATAACAAGTTTGCCCTCATCTGCTATTTCTTTTAACAGGGCAAGAATTTGTGTTGTGG
>CADBOH010000039.1 GCA_902796285.1 uncultured Eubacteriales bacterium
CTCTTCAAGATCTGACAAAATCTCAAAATCGTCCATACTCCCTCCCTATATTTTGATTATATATTGTGAAAATACAAATGTCAATATTAAAATCCCAAATCTACGCAAAAAAAACTGGGACTATCTCCCAGTTCTGTGTGCATCTAAAAATCCACAAATTTTGTTTACAGTGTCGTTGAGATCAAGGTTTTCAATACAAACATCAAATTGATCCTTATACTCTCTCTCGAGCCCGCCCCTTGAAAGTCGAATACGCGCTCTTTCTTCGCTTTCTCCACGCTTAATTAGCCTATCGTAAATCACATCATCTGGCGCATCAAGAAAAATCGAAAGTACTCCACATTTATCCTTTAAGTAATTTCTTAATTTAATATTGCCTTTAACATCAATATCTCTCATATAGTCATTTTGTGGATTGTCAATTACTCTATTAAGAGCCTCATTTAAAACACCATAATAGCACCCATGAACTTCTTCAAATTCAAAGAATTCTCCATCACTTATGCCCTTTTCAAACTCCTCTTTTGTCATATATTTGTACGTGTTATAAATCGCATCGCTCTCTCTCTTTTCTCTGGTTGTTGCAGATGACTGCTCTAAGATAAAAAGATTTTTGCGTTTCTTTAAAAGTTCATTCATAACAGTGTTTTTGCCGCTTCCAGATACTCCAGAAAAAATAATAAACATAATTTAACCCCTTCGTGATTTTTGTTTACGATATAATAACACTTTAAAGACAAAAAGTAAAGTGTTTATGGCAAGTAAGGCATTAAAGTGATAATGATTAAGCTGGGTTTACTTTTTAAAGTAATTTAAAATCCCTGCAAAAAGTGAATAACAAAATTTTTCACAGTATTCATCTTTTTGTAGGTTTTTTTCCTCATCTGGATTAGATAAAAAACCACACTCCACGAGAATTGAAGGAATATTTGTATAATTTAAAACAAAATAGTCACCGATTGTCACATATTTTCTGGCATTGGCAAAATTTTGGCATACCGCCTCTTGAACAGCTTTTGCAAGTTCAAGTCCACTAGTAGAACCTTTTGCATAAAATACTTGCGCCCCAGAGCAAGATGGCAACGGAAAACTATTCATGTGCAAACTAACCATAATATCTGCCCCACTTGAATTAATTATAGACTTTCTTTTTTCCATCTCAGACTTCTTTTTGTTTTCAGCAAATTCATCATATAAACCATTCATGTCGCTTCTAGTCATGGTCACCTGCATGCCATATCTTTTACATATACTTTCAAGCATTAATGCATATTTCAGGTTAAGTTCACTCTCCGTTATTCCGCTCTTTCCGCTAGCCCCGCCATCACGCCCACCATGACCTGCATCTATCACAATTGAGTGGGCAATTCTTGGAGTGGATGTTGGCTTAACCAAAAAACATGTGGCAGAAAATACTCCTACAAAAATAAATACCAAAAATAACATAAAAAAAGTTCTTTTTTTAAATATAACAAATTTCATATAATATCATATTCCACTTTTTTTAAAAAATGGCTAACATTGCAAAAATTATGTGACTACCCGTGCAAATGTTATTACCAATAGCAAAGTGAGTTTTCTGTATTGACATTTGTCTATTATTCTGCTAAAATTTATATAAAAGTTGGAGGGTTTATGGCAAACTATTATGAAACTAAAAAACAAGAAGACCTTACTAAAAGAATACGTGAAATAAAAATTCAAAACATCGACTTTACTCTCGACGAAACGAGAGATTTTGTTGAATTTGTAAAAGATTTTAAAATCTTCACAAAAGCATCAAAAGAAATGGATATGGATAAGTATGATGAAGTGATTAGAGAGATTCATCTTGAAATACAAAAATTAAACTTCCACAGAAACGATATTAAAAAACAACTTGTTGAAAGTGGCACAATCTTAAAGGTGGAAAGTAACTACACAGAAAATTATGATAACGCGGACCTTGAAGACTATGAATTTAAAGTTGTTTTGCCGGCAACTAATAAATGTGATCAGTTGACTATTGGACCAAATTTTGAGGCCTCTCTTGAAAATAAAATTCGTTCATTTAAAGATGATATCTATCAAATTGAGTTAGAACTTAACAAAACTAAGCAGGAAAATGATGCCCTTATTAGCGCTAAAAAGGAATTAAGTTTATTAAAAGATCATAACAAAAGAAGAGCGCTCGCTGATAAAATTAAAGCGAACAAAAAATATATTGACAAACTCACGCAGTCTTTTGAAAGAATACGAGGTGGACTAAAAGAGTTAGAATTGCAATGGGATAGAATAAATTCTATTCACCCTGAAGATAGAATGCTAATTAGCCAACTTATCAGTGAGTCATATTTAGCAAACTGGACACTAGCAAACAAATTTGATGATATGCAGTACAAAATCGAAGGATTAAAAAATACCCCATATCCATATGATATACTTAGCTTTTTAAAACTTTACCCAAACGCAACTAGACACATATATCCTCTTAAAAAATTTGCTGAGTATCTTGAAAATAACGGTGTATCAAGCAGAGATATTAACGGCTACGTTAACTTTCCTATTGAAGAATATGTTGATTTTGCCCCTCTTAAAAACGAAACTCTACTTTTAATTCATGAACTCAATGATGAAATTTTTAGAAAAACCTTGGGGCTTGAACCTTTACCAGAGAAAAAACAAACGTATACAAAGGAAGACTATCTAAGGGACTACGATTTAAGCACACTAGAATAGTGCACTTAGTTAACAAAAATGCTCAAACATTAAATGTTTGAGTTTTTTTATTAAAAACTTGACTTTTTGTTTAATTTGATAAATAATCAATATATGAACTTGTTATTATCACTTTTCATGCTTTTTACTGGCGCCATGACGTTGACGCCAAACACTGAATACTATATCACTGCATCTTCATGCTATGTTTATGAGGATGCATCTTTTGATTCACAAAAGCTAGAACAAGATGAAAATGTCATCATTCTTGCACATGGCAATAAAGTTACATTTAAATCTCAATCTGGCAACTTTTGCCTTGTTAAAATAAATTCAAGCGATGTGGAAGGCTATGTATATAAATACTATTTAGCGAGCAATGACTCAATCACCTACTACCCTGTTTTTAATGCTAGCATTCGTGAAGATAGTGTGGTTTATGATTTAGAGCATAATCCAACAGACCTTACCGTTAAAAAAAATCAACGTGTATATCTTTATGAGGGATTTAGCGGAAAGGAATACACCAATATCCAATTTGTAACTGAGGACGGCACACTTTACAATGGCTGTGTATTAACCGAAAAAGTTAAGCCTGATGGCGTGAATCGTTTGCTTATCGTAGCAATACCACTTATTGCTGCAATAGTAACAGTAGTTTTATCCGTTGTATTTATACAAAAAAAGAAAAAACGTAAAAAGGCAAAAAGTGGCAGTTAATATTGAAAACAATCATATCTCCTTGTTAAAATATACTTAGATTTTAAAAGGAGATTTTTTATGTCAAACACAAACTTTATTGCAGACCTAGAACAACTAAAAAAAGAAATATGGTATATTAAAAAAACACTTATCCCAAACATTCAACAACAAGGTGGAGGCAACACAGATGTTTCGGCACAAATTTCATCACTCAATACAAGAGTTTCACTGCTTGAGAGCAAGGCAGCGGAATTGGAAAGTGCTATATCAACTCACAGCACCACAATCGGCACTCATGATACAGACATCTCTTCACTTAAAACTCGTGTTACCGACCTAGAGAGTAACAGTGGCAGCAGTGGAAGTGAAGAACAAATTGATGAGCTATATGATATGAGAAGTTCTGATGCTACTGTAAACAGAGGCTGGACAACAGGCATGACAACCGCAAAAATAATAAGAACAGATTTTTCAAAATATAAAGCAATTAGAATTTATGCCTCAATCAATGGTTGCGATGTTCAACATGTTTTAAAAGTTGCCGGCAGAAAAACCGGAAATACATCGCTAATTGGCTTTGATGTTACAAATTACAAATCCTTAAACATTTTAAAAGTCATATTAGCCACTTTAAACACCACATTTCAGGTTGGCGGTTGGGCTACTTATGCTTACGATCCAAACAATAATTATTCGCTTACCGTAACAAAATCTAACAGTCAAAACGTAAACTACTATGTTTATCGTCTCGAGGGAATATATTAAAGCAAAAGTCCTAGCCTTAAAGCTAGGATTTTTTGCTTGCAAATAAAAATTTTTGATAAAATGTTGACAAAACTAAATTTGATATGTTAAAATCAAAGAGTCGAAATAATGGGGAGATACTCAAGAGGTCGAAGAGGCGGCCCTGCTAAGGCTGTAGGTCGGGCAACCGGCGCGAGGGTTCAAATCCCTCTCTTCCCGCCAA
>CADBOH010000040.1 GCA_902796285.1 uncultured Eubacteriales bacterium
AAACAAGGGGATGTTCTTGTACTAAATAATACAAGAGTTTTGCCAGCAAGACTTTTAGGATATAAAGAAGATACCGGTGCAAAAATAGAGATTCTGCTTCAAAAAAGAATTGATCTTAAAAAATGGGAGGTAATTGCAAAACCATTTAAGAGACTTAAAGAAGGCACAAAAGTGGTTTTTAGCGAAAAACTTTCATGTCAAATAATTGAGAAAGGTGAATACGGCAGCTGTATTATTGACTTTGAATTTGATGGAGTGTTTGAACAGAGGCTGTCTGAGGTTGGACAAATGCCGCTTCCACCTTATATTCATGAAAAATTAAAGGACAAAGAGAGATATCAAACTGTTTATTCAAAAATAGAAGGATCATCAGCGGCCCCAACTGCTGGATTGCATTTTACGGATAAATTGCTTGAAAAAATAAGAGAGAAAGGCGTAGAAATAGTTGAAGTTCTTCTCCATGTTGGACTTGGTACATTTAGACCAGTTAAAGAAGATAATATTTTAAATCATCAAATGCACAGTGAATATATCGAGTTAAGCGAAAAAAATGCAGAGATCATAAATAAAGCAAAAAAAGAAAATAGAAGGGTAATTGCTGTTGGAACTACTTCTGTTAGAGTTCTTGAGAGTTGTGCAGAAAAAGAAGGAATAATAATTCCACAAAAGAGAGATACAGACATTTTTATTTACCCATCCTATAAATTTAAGATTGTTGATGCAATAATAACCAATTTTCATCTTCCAGAAAGCACGCTTATTATGCTTATTTCTGCTTTTGCAGGTTATGATGAAACTATGAAAATATATAAACATGCCGTTGAAGAAAAATACAGATTTTTTTCTTTTGGCGATGCAATGTTTATTAGTTAATACAATATGTTGTGCCTATTATGACATAAATGCATCAAAATAAGGAGTTTTATGAAAGAACAATTTAGTTATGAGCTTATAAAAGAATGTAAGCATACAGGTGCAAGAGCTGGAATTTTTCATACACCTCATGGTGATATTGAAACCCCAATATTTATGCCAGTTGGTACCCAAGCAACAGTAAAGGGCGTGAAGGTTGAGGAGTTGAATGATTTGGGAGCTCAGATTATTCTTTCCAACACCTACCATTTATATTTAAGACCGGGTCATGAACTTATTAAAAAGGCAGGTGGGCTTCATAAGTTTATGAATTGGAATAAGCCAATTTTAACTGATAGCGGTGGTTTTCAGGTTTTTTCTCTATCGAAATTACGTAAAGTTACGGATGATGGAGTTGAATTTAGATCACATCTTAACGGAGAAAAACATTTTATAACACCCGAAAAAGATATGGAGATTCAAGAAGCACTTGGTTCTGACATTATTATGGCATTTGATCAATGCACGGAAGCTGGTTGCTCAAGAAAAGAAGCTGAAAATGCAAGAAGAGTTACTAAAATGTGGCTGGAAAGATGTTATAAGGCCCATACTACAGAAAATCAGATGCTTTTTCCTATTGTTCAAGGCAATATTTACAAAGACTTGCGTGCTGAGTGCGTGAAGGATTGTTTGCCATATGCAAAATGCGGAATAGCAATTGGGGGGTTATCTGTTGGTGAGGAAAAAGAAGTGATGTATGATGTACTTGATTTTCTTAACCCACTTTTGCCTAAGGATCAGCCTAGATACTTAATGGGTGTAGGTTCTCCGGACTGTTTGGTTGAAGGCTATGCGCGTGGCGTTGATATGATGGATTGTGTTTTGCCAACAAGAATTGCAAGAAATGGTACTGCATTTACCAAATATGGCAAAATGGTTGTTAAAAATGCAATTTATAAAGATGATTTTAGACCTATAGAAGAAGATTGTGATTGCTATACATGCAAACATTATACAAGGGCATATATTAGACACCTTATAAATGCAGGAGAAATGCTTGGGGCACAACTCTTATCTATACACAATTTAAGAAGTTTGGTTCGGCTTGCACATGATTGCAGAGAAGCAATTCTTGGTGATTATTTCAAAGATTTCAAAGATGAATTTTTAGCAAATTATGATTTGTCAAAATCAAGATTTTAAATTTATTCAAAAAAGTATTATTTAGACATTAAATAATATTTTTTTGTTGCCAATTTAATTGACATTAAATTTTAAATTTTATATAATTTTTATGGTAGAATTCTTCTACTATAAAAGGGGATTAATTATGAGCAGTTTAAGCATGTTATGCAATGCTGCTGTAATAGCCGGAGTTGTAAGTGGAGTTGTATGTATTATTTTAGGCGCAGTTGTGGGCGCTATAGTATATAAAATAATCGCTAACAAAAAGATTGATAAAAGCAAAACTAATGCTGTAAAAATCATTGAAGAGGCTTATGCAGAAGCAAAAAGCATAAAAAAAGAATCTATTTTAGAAGCAAAAGAAGAAGCACAGAAGATTCGTGATGAAGCAAACAATGAAGCAAAAGAACGAAGAACTGAAGTGCAAAAACAAGAAGAAAGACTTGACCAAAGAGAGGAGTATTTAACTAAAAAAGAGGGAGCTCTTGATACTAAGTCTGAACAACTTGACAAAGAGAAATTGAATCTCGAAAATGAAAAACAAGTTCTTGACGAAAAAATTAAAGAACAAGATGAAATCAAAAATCAAATGCTTGATAAACTAGAAAAAATTTCTGGTTTATCAAAGAAAGATGCAAAAGATCTTTTAATTGAAAGTGTTACTGAAGAAGCAAAGAAAGATGCGGGTATTCTTGTAAAACAAATTGAAGATGAAGCAAGAGAAAATGCGGATAAGATTGCTAGAAATATTGTTACGGGCGCAATCCAAAAATGTGCAACAGATATTTCAAGTGAAATGACAGTAACATCTGTTGCTCTACCTAATGATGATATGAAAGGTAGGATTATTGGAAGAGAAGGAAGAAATATCCGCTCAATTGAGGCTGTAACAGGAGTTGAACTCATTGTTGATGACACTCCAGAAACAATCACAATTTCAAGTTTTGATCCTATTAGAAGAGAGATCGCAAGGCTTAGTCTTGAAAAACTTATTGTTGATGGAAGAATTCATCCGGCAAGAGTTGAAGAGATTGTTGAAAAAGCCACAAAAGAGGTTGATAGAACAATTAAAGAAGCAGGCGAAAATGCTTGTAATGAAGTTGGAATATTTAACTTAAATCCTGAGCTTGTAAAGGTTATGGGACGTTTAAAATATAGAACAAGCTATGGTCAAAATGTCCTTGAACATTCTCTCGAAGTAGCATATCTTGCAGGAATCATGGCATCTGAACTCGGACTTGATCCC
>CADBOH010000041.1 GCA_902796285.1 uncultured Eubacteriales bacterium
AAATAAGGCTTGCTCGAATAAGTGGGCTACTCTCATACTGACGTAGTAACGACATCCACCGCCTTTGTGCATTTTGCTCGGGCTGATTGGTGTTTGTCATTGTTTAGGTTTATTGCAACTATACTTTTCGCTTTATTTTATGTGCAGATTGTTAATGCGCACGAATTTGTTGCAACTATCATCAAGATTAACGATGGCGATACACTAACTGCTTTGGTTAATAACGAAAAAACAAAGATCCGCTTGCTTGATGTCGATTGTTATGAAACCAAGAAGAACGCAAGAGCAAAATTTCAGCAAAAATACTATGGATTATCGGTTGATGAAGTGCTCGAAAAAGGTAAGCAGTCACGGAAAATACTAAAAAAATTACTTAAAGACCATAGATATATAAGAGTTGAATGGGGAAAACGTGATTCTTTCGGCCGTATTTTAGGCAAAGTCTATTTAGATGATATAAAGTCTGCCGGTGTGATTGATGTCAACCAGTATATGCTTGAGACCGGCGGTTGCAATAAATATGTACCAAAGAGCGCCTTAAATCATAAAATTAACTAGTGTTGTAATCAGTTAAACTCAAACTTCTTTCCCTCAAGGAAAGGAAGTATTTTCCTCTACAATCTTGCGATTTGATAAACTAAAACCTAAGTATAGGATAGAACTGTATATTTATAAGGGTGATAAAATATGAATATAGTGTTTGAGTTTCTACAAAGAAATGCCGAGTGGATGTGCTCCATTGCGCTTGTTTTTTTCGCGTTTATGCAATGGTGGATTAGTCGTAAACAGTTGATACAAACAATGCGTTTCAAGAGGCTAGAACTAGCACAACAACTGGATAAAGTAGCTGTTACTTTTTTAGGTAATAGTAAAACATCTATGCCTTTTTACCAGTTTTTAGCTGAAAACCAGAGTAATTTTAAATTTTTACTTAAAAAGAAATCGTACAGATATGTTGAAGACCTTTTTAATTTTATGAAAAAAGTGCATAATACTCCAACATCATCGACACAAAAAGATTTGCAAAACCTGATAGAATTTAATGAATATTTGAACAACTTGACAGATGTTTTATGTAATGCTGATTATGGAATGGTAAAATTTAAATCGGAGAACGCATCCTTAAAACCATATAAAGAACTTGTCGAAAAAATTGGCAAAGATAAAGAATAAATTTAGGAGATAATATTAAATGAACTTAAAACTTGATTTTTTGCACAACATAATAAAAATGTACCATGTTGAATGTATAAAAAGTATTCTTTCGAAAAGAAGTGTGTGCGATGATGTCAAAATGTTGTTGATAGATAAGCATTTGAATTGGTTAAAACAAGCAGATAATGCTTATAATTACGCAGATACAATTGATAAGGTCAGAGAATTGATAAAACGTAGTTAGGAGACTTAATATAATGTTTGATATCGAAGAAAAAATGGAGACAATTCCAGACCCAAAAACAAAAAAACTGTTTGAAGAGGTTTATTCTTCATATCAACATGGTAATTATAGGTCTGTAGTAGTTATGCTCTGGTCTGTTGTCATTGCTGATATAATTTTTAAATTAAAATTTTTAGATGATACATATCGCAATAAAAAAGCTATAGATATATTGAAAGATATAGAAAAAAAACAAGAAAAACATCCTGAAAATCCTGAATGGGAAAAAGAACTTTTGCAAAAAGCCTATGAAGAGCTAAAATTTATAACATTAAATGATAAAATTAATTTGGAATACCTTCATACTCAGCGAAATTTATCAGCCCATCCTGTATTAACGGATGATAACCTTTTGTTAGCTCCTAATAAGGAAACAACTCGCTCTTTAATAAGAATTGCAATGGAAGCTGTTCTATTAAAAACTCCGTTATTACATAAAGAATTAGTTCATTCCATTGTTGAGGACTTAGCTAATAATAAAGATAGGTTGGGCGGGTATGAAAATATTAAACCATACATACAAAAGCGCTATTTTCCAAATATCTCAGATGATGGAGCTATCAAAATATTTAAGGCATTGTGGCGATTTATTTTTGACACTAGAAATCAACAAGAACAAGATAATAGAACTATAAATTATTATGCATTGATTGTTTTTTCTGAACGTTATAAAGATTTATATATAAAAGAGATACAAAACAATCCAAGTTATTTCCAAGTGTCATCTCAATATATAAATTGGATTATTGGTTTTTTGA
>CADBOH010000042.1 GCA_902796285.1 uncultured Eubacteriales bacterium
CCATACTTTTTCTTTTTTGCTTCTAAGGAATGCAAGCAGTGTTACAACGCCGATTGCAGCAACACATCCACCAATAACAACCCAAGCAACCCATGCAACACCTACATTTTGTGATGTTTGAACTTCTGCAATTGTTGTGCTTGGCAACACTGATGTTGATTCGCCTCTGTTTGTAAATTCACACCACACATTCCATTTTCCAGCGACTTCGTTGTCGTTAAACAAAAATTTTGTTCCAGTTCTTGAAATGTTTTCATAGAGATATCTATCATAATTTTCAAATCTTTCACTAGCAAGATCTTGGCTAGTTAAAACATATTTTAGCCCATCAGTGCTTTCGCCTGTAACATACCAGACAAGATAATTTGTGTCAACATATTTGTAATTATTGTTTGGATCAGAGATTGAAAATTCAAATGAGTCGTGCATTGAGTTTGGACTATGAACAACATCATATTTTATTGATGGGGCAGTTGTAACTTCGTAATCTGGTTCAACAAAAATATAATTTGAAAATTTTTCAGCACCATTTATTGAAATTTTAAATCTATAAATTCCCCAGCCATTAATATTTGTTTGTGATGATGCTAATCTAACACCTTCATCAATATTGTATGAGAAAGATTGATCTATATCTTCTAGTAACACATTCTTCTTTTCTGCAAAAACATTGTCAATCTCAACATGGTTTTCAAAATTGCTATCTAAATAGCCTTTTAAGTATTGAAGGCTTACATTAATGTTATACACTTCATCACCATATTCATTGATAATTATGGGTGGCAGATTGTCATTATCATGCTCATATGCTATTGCAAGCGTTCTTGCTTTATTCCATTTATAAATATCAATTGTGCCGCCATTATATGTTGTAGAACTTTCTTTATCAATGATAACACTATTGTTGTTTTTGGCAGTAATTGTAAATGTGCCACCAAGTGAGGTGGTATCGGCAGATGACATAGTGCCAACCAAAAATGCAGCTGGCGCAATTAAAATTACGGCTACAGCTAGCAACAATAAAATTAAAAATTTTTTATTAAGAGAAAACTGTTTGTTCATTTTTACTCCTTAATCACAACATTATCATAACATAAAAAAAAATTTTTATAAAATAAAATGAGCGTTTTTATACTAAAAAGAGAAATTTTTTGTTAAGAAAAGATATTGTGTTGACAAAAATTTTTAAATATATATACTTTATTATATGGAATTAGAGGAATTAAACTTGCTAGTTAAAGAAGACAAATTTGAAATAGATGTAGAAGATGAGGAACTTGAAAATAGTCCCATTGTTTCGGCATTATTAAAGCCAATTAATCACGATTACATTGCAAATGATACTTTGTTTGTAGTCGTAAAGGCACTAAATGATCAAGTTGCACAAAATTTGCCATATTTAAATTTATGTGGCAAAAGCATGCTTGACTGGGTTTTGCTTGCCGGCAATGGTTGTGAAAGTAAAGTTATTGAAGATGGACAAGTTGAAGAAAAGATAAAAAATATTCAAACAGATAAAAAAATAATTGCTGTTTTTTATAGCGATACACCATTACTTGATCGCAACACTTTTATTAAAATAATGGATTATTTTTCATCTAGAAACATGAATTTTTTGCGACTTGAAAGAGGATTTGTTGTTAAAACGGAATATCTTAAAAGTGACCCAGATTTACACAGAATGACAAGCGAATTTGATGACAAAAATTTAATGATCATTGATAGCGCTAAAAAGTTAAATTTAGCCCACAAGGTATTACAAGATAGGATTAGAAATTTTCACATCAATAATGGGGTTGTGCTTTTAGGAGATCAAAATATATTTATTGATTGCGATGTGGAGATTGATAAGGGAGTAATTATTTATCCAAACAACATTATAAAAGGCAACACAATTATTCAATCGGGAGCAATTCTTTTTGAGGGAAATATAATTGAAGATAGTATAGTCTCAAATAACACACATCTTAAATGTTCATACATTGAAAAAAGCAAAGTTTGTGGCGAAATAAAAAATGAGAATATTATAAATCGGGAAGTATAGAAATATGATAATAATTGTTGGGCTTGGCAATATTGGGCCGGCATATAGATACACATATCATAATATAGGTTTTATGGTGGTTGACAAACTTGCACAAAAGTTGTCTATCGATTTTTCGAAGGAAAAATATAAGGCTGTAATTGGAGAAGGCAGTTATAATGGTGACAAGGTAATTCTTGCTAAGCCGACAACTTTTATGAATAATAGCGGAGAAGCCGTGGCGCTTTTAAAAAAGAAGTATAAGGATGCAAGAATAATAGTTGCTGTTGATGATATTGATCTTCCAAAATTTAAACTTAGATATCGTGAAAATGGAAAGGCGGGAACGCATAATGGATTGCGTTCAATTGTGAGCTATATTGGAGAAGATTTTGAAAGGGTTAGGGTTGGTATTGGCAGAGATGAAAGCATGGATCTTGCAGATTATGTGCTATCAAATATAAAGCAAGAAGATAGAGCCCTTTTTGATAATGCAATTGAAAACGCGGCAAATATGATAATGGAGAAAATGACTTGAGCATTTTGAAAAATGATTTAAAAAAACTTTTAGCGCAAGATGTTAGAGTTATATCTGGATTGGGAGATGGTGAGAAAATTGTTTTAGCTCAAAATTTTGACCATCTGCTTTTATTGTGTAATAATTTTGTGACAGCGGGAAAAATCAAAAAAGGGCTTGAAGCGTTTGGTAAAAAAGTTGAGATAGTTTCAAATGCAAGAGAAACGGCGGATGAAAATGATAAAAACCTCCTCGGTTTTATTGAAAGTATCAATAAGTATATACTAGGAGAAATTGATGTAATTATATTTTTACCATGTTCAGCAATAATAAAATTTGATTTAAGTAAATTTAAACCACTGATTATTAAAAAAGGGACAATAGTTTCTTTGCAAGAATTAATTTCAAGCTTAATTTCTATGGGTTACGAGAGAACATCGTTAGTGGATTCATGTGGGCAGTTTGCAATAAGAGGAGATATTCTTGATATTTTTACACCATCAAGCGAAAATCCAATAAGAATAGAGTTTTTTGATGATGAAGTTGAAAAGATAAGTATTTTTGATTTTGCAACGATGAAAAACTTAAATCAACTTGATGTTGCAACAGTTACGTTATCTAGTTTGCCTGTTGGGAATAATAACATATTTGATTTGGAAGGCAAAAAGATTATTGATGAACCTAAACGGGTTGAAAGTGAAATTGATCTTCTTATAAAAAGTTACACAACAATGTCTTTTTATAATGAAAACCTATATGAAAATTTTGACAATCTTTTATGCAAAGCAGAATTTGTATTTGATAATTATCAATATGAAAAACCAGACTATGTAAATAATAGCATAGCACCAAGAAGTTATCTTACCGACTTTATGGCTTTAAAACACGATATTGATGATTTTAAAAATATGCACCAGGCAGTTGTGCTATTTTGTAGAGAAGAGCGTTTTAAAAAGAATATTGGGGAATTTTTAATAGAAAATGGTTTTTCGTTTAAGGATTATGAAGAGAACCATGAATTAGACAGAGGCAATATCTATATCTCATCATTGGCAATGCCATATTCTTTTTCATTTCTAAAAGAAGGAGTGGTGGCGGTTGGATGTGATAGTTTGTTTAGATCTGCCGGTGCAAGTTTTTCGAAGGGCAAACATTCTGTGTTTTACCTGCCAAAACTTGGAGAATACGTTGTTCATACTTTCCATGGCATAGGCAAATGTATTCGCATAGAGAGAATGAAAATCTCTGATACAATCAAAGATTATTTTGTGATTGAATATAAAAATGGAGACATGTTATATCTTCCAAGTGAAGAGGCAAATACAATTTCTGCATATGTGGGGAGCGAAGAAACTCCAAAACTGTCAACTCTTGGTGGGGCAGAATTTGCTCGTTTAAAAGATAGAGTAAAAGCCAGCATAAAAGAGATGGCAATTTCCTTGGTAGAAATTTATAAGGAAAGAAGTAAGGTTAAGGGTTATAAGTTTGTAAGAGATGAATTTTTAGAGAAAAAATTTGCAGATGCTTTTGGTTTTTCAGAAACTCCAGATCAGGCAAAGGCGATTCTGGATGTCGATGGAGATATGGAAAGCGATAAAGTTATGGATAGGCTTATTTGTGGGGATGTTGGCTTTGGTAAAACCGAAGTTGCATTGCGTGCAGCATTTAAGTGTATATATAATGGCAAACAAGTTGCGTTTTTATGTCCAACAACTATTTTGTCAGAGCAGCATTATAGAACGGCAAAAGAGAGACTTGAACCCTTTGGCGTGAAAGTTGAAGTTTTAAATAGATTTAAAAATGAAGCGCAGGTTCGAGATATCTTGAATAAAGTCAAAGGTGGCGACATTGATTTGATCATTGGCACTCACAGAATGCTTTCAAATGATGTATCATACAAAGACCTTGGCTTATTAATATTGGATGAAGAACAGCGTTTTGGTGTGGAGCATAAAGAGAAAATTAAAAATGCATACAGAAATATTGATGTTTTAACACTTTCAGCAACTCCAATTCCAAGAACGCTTAATATGTCGCTTTCTGGGATACGCGATATTTCAGTTATCGAAACTCCGCCAAAGGATAGATTGCCAATTCAAACATATCTTGCCGATGAAAGTGACCAATTAATAAAAGATGTTTTGTCAAGAGAAA
>CADBOH010000043.1 GCA_902796285.1 uncultured Eubacteriales bacterium
CTCAAAAGATATCCAGAGTTATCCTTGTTCACAATCATCCAGGTGGAACTTGCAATCCTTCACCAGATGATGCTGAGGCAACTGTTAGATTTAAAAAAGTTTGTGATTTTGCGGGCTGCACATTAGTTGATTCACTTATTGTTGGTGCCGATGGAATTTACAGCATTGAAACACATGCGATTAAAAGGCGTTTTAATGTTTCCACAGAAGAATTTGCGCAATTATCGAACCTGCAATTGAGGAAACGAGGCTAACTAGCAGCAAAATTAACAAAAAAATCCAAAAAGGAGGGAATTTTATATTCTCTCTTTTTTTATTTTGTTCTTTTTCAAGTATTTCGTTCCCATACGGCAAAACGCATAGGCAGTAAATTCCGTCATCATCATATTTTATTGAAATGTATTCTTGGCGCTCAAGATAAACAAGAATATTATCAAGCCCATCAAAATCAACACGATATTTTGGTGGCATGGAAGAAATTATATCCTTTGATTCAACAATTTTGTACGCGCCATTAGGACATTCTTTTATCAATATTTTCAACACAATTTTTGATTTTATGTCTAACATTTACTTAATTTTAAACTTAGATTATTCTTTTTATACATTTAAAAAAGTATATTTGATAAAAAATGTGCAAACAATTAATCGGAGAAATTTTGTGCCTGATAGAAATGAAAAGTTGGTTTTAAAATTTTTGTGTAATACGTGTTCCTCAAAGAAGACATATCTTATTTCGCCGCATGAAATAGCTAAAAACGTTTGCAAAAAGACTGTTTTATCAGCAAATGAGATCGATGAAATTATGACAAATTTATCAATGCAGAACTATATTGATTTTGTTGTTTCTGACAGCAAAGATGGATACTTCTATTGTGTAAAATTAAAACAAAAAGGGCAAACATATTTAGATGATAGCCGCAGGCAAAGGAAGGCCTTAATGTTGCTAGTTTTAAGAAGTATGTTTCTGGCCTCGGTGAGTTTTGTTTTTGGGCTAATTTTAAAGGCCATATTTAAAAGTTAAAATATTTGGTTAAATATGATGTTTTTTGTTTATTTTTTCGCTAATTTCTGCTAAAATTTACTCGAAAGGAATAATTATGGACTTTGAATTAGTTTCAAAATACAAGCCTTCTGGTGATCAGCCAGAGGCAATAAACAAACTTGTTGAAGGCTTTAATGATGGGCTTAAAGAACAAGTGTTATTGGGCGTTACTGGAAGTGGAAAAACATTTACAATGGCCAACATCATAAAGGCTGTTAAAAAGCCTACACTTGTGATAGCCCACAACAAAACACTGGCTGCACAGTTGTGCAATGAATTTAGAGAATTTTTTCCTCACAATAGGGTTGAGTATTTTGTTTCATACTATGATTATTATCAACCAGAAGCATATATTGTTTCAACGGATACTTATATTGAAAAGGATATGGCTATAAATGATGAAATAGACAAGTTACGGGCAAGCGCCACTTCCTCAATCTTAGAGAGAGATGATGTAATTGTTGTTGCATCAGTTTCATGTATCTATGGTCTTGGCAATCCAGAGGAATATTACAACTTACATATTTCACTTCGTGAAGGCGACTTGATTGACCGAGATGAAGTTATATCAAGATTAATAGATATTCAGTATATGAGAAATGATGTTGATTTTAAAAGGTCAACTTTTAGGGTTAAAGGGGATACATTAGACATATTCCCAGCCAATCAGTCGGAACTTGCAATAAAAGTTCAATTTTTTGGAGATGAGATAGAAAAAATATACAATTTCAATCCTGTTACGGGGGATCTAATAAACGAGCTCAAATATGTTGCGATCTACCCAGCGACACATTATGCCGTGGGCAGACAAAGGATGGAAACAGCTCTCGAACAAATTGAAAGAGATAGACTTGCTGCTGTTGATGAATTTACAAGGGAGGGCAAATTGATCGAAGCAGAGCGTATTGGGCAGCGTGTTTCTTATGATGAAGAGATGATGCGTGAAGTTGGTTATTGTAGTGGAATTGAAAATTATTCAAGATATTTTGATGGTCGACAACCCGGAGAGGCTCCATATACATTAATTGACTATTTTAGAAAGAACTTTTTAACTATTATTGATGAAAGCCATATGACGTTGCCACAAGTCAGGGCAATGTATAATGGAGATAAAGCAAGAAAGCAATCTCTTGTTGAATTTGGATTTAGACTCCCAGCCGCAAGAGATAATAGACCATTAACTTTTGATGAGTTCAATGATAGGTTGGGTCAGACGCTTTATGTTTCAGCAACGCCAGGGCAATACGAACTTAGTCGTGCAGGACAAGTTGTAGAGCAGGTTATTAGACCAACCGGGCTTCTTGACCCATATATTGAAGTTAGACCAATCAAAACACAAATCGAAGACCTTATGGTTGAAATCCAAAAGACAATAAAAAACAAAGCAAGAGTGTTAGTTACAACTTTAACTAAAAAAA
This sequence comes from uncultured Eubacteriales bacterium, assembly GCA_902796285.1. Classification (GTDB taxonomy): domain Bacteria; phylum Bacillota; class Clostridia; order Christensenellales; family UBA1242; genus Caccovivens. The sequence goes on from CADBOH010000043.1 coordinate 2,464, forward strand.
TGGCTGAAAGCTTGACAACATATTTACAAGAGCACAATTTTAAAACCAAATATATGCACTCAGAGATTGACACAATGGAGAGAGTTGAAATTGTAAATGGCTTGAGATCTGGTGAGTTTGATGTGCTGGTCGGTATTAACTTGCTTAGAGAGGGGCTTGACATGCCTGAGGTAGAACTTGTTTGTATTCTCGATGCCGATAAGGAAGGTTTTTTGAGAAGCGAAGGTGCTTTAATTCAAACAATTGGTAGAGCAGCGAGAAATGCTAATGGTCACGTGATCATGTATGCAGATACAATGACAGACTCAATGAGGAGAGCAATTGATATAACCCACAACAGAAGAAAAGTGCAGGATGAGTATAATAAACAAAATGGCATTATTCCAAAAACAATCATTAAAGAGGTTAAAAATACACTGGAAATCACAAAGAGGGTTGACGATGGAAAACTTAAGAAGGAAGAGATCCCTGCCGAGATAGAAAAGTTGACTGCAATGATGAAAGTTGCATCTGGCGCACTTGACTTTGAAAGGGCTATTGAACTTAGAGAAAAAATCCATAAACTTAGAAAACAATTAGAAAAATTCAAAAAATAGCTATATGCCTTTATTTTAAAGGTGAATACGACAAAAATTACAAAATTTATGTTTTGTAATTTTTTTTGATAGTGAACGCTATAAATTGCTATTTTAAAGGGTTATAGCGATTTTTTGTAAAAAAAACTAAAAATAAAAAAATCACAAAAAATTACTTGATAAATTGTTATAAATAATGTATAATGTGTATGTCGTTATAAAAGGAAAGAAGAAAATGGATATTTTTAAGAAAATGATGAACGAACAACTTTTTGATCGTGCCCAGAAAGCAGGGATTTACCCTTATTTCCACCAACTCACATCAGGGCAAGATACAGTTGTTCAAATGGAAGGCAGAGAGACAATAATGATTGGATCAAACAACTACCTTGGCCTCACTTCACATCCCGAGGTTATAAAGGCCGGTGTTGAGGCGTTAGAGAAGTATGGTTCAGGCTGCTCTGGTTCAAGATTTTTAAATGGTACTCTTGATATGCACGTTGCTCTTGAAAAAGAACTTGCAGAATTTTTGGGCAAGGAAGCTGTTATGACATTTAGTACTGGTTTCCAAAGCAATCTTGGAATCATTAGTGCTGTTGTTGGCTTAAATGATTATGTATTATGTGATAAAGAAAACCATGCAAGTATTTACGATGGCTGCAAACTTAGCTATGGCAAAATGGTTAGATACAACCATAGCGATATGGAGGATCTTGAAAAGAAGCTTGCACAAGTTCCTGAGGACAAAGGTATTTTAATCGTTACTGATGGCGTATTTAGTATGAGCGGTGAGATCTGCAAACTCCCAGAAATCGTTGCACTTGCAAAAAAATATGGCGCAAGAGTTATGGTTGATGATGCTCATGGGCTTGGCGTTCTTGGTAAAAGAGGTAGCGGAACTGCTGAATACTTTGGTCTTGTTGATGATGTTGATATTATTATGGGTACATTTTCAAAATCACTTGCTTCCCTTGGTGGATACATGGCTGCAAGCAAGAGGGTAATCGAGTATGTAAAACATGTTTCAAGACCATACATCTTCTCAGCATCTATTACACCAGCATCTGTTGCGTGTGCTCTTGCTGCACTTAGAATTTTAAAGAGAGAACCAGAAAGAGTTAAGGCACTTGCAGATATTTCAAACTATATGAGAGCTGGTCTTAAAAAGATGGGAGTTAAAATCATTGAAAGCACAACTCCAATTATTCCAATTTATACTTATGATGATGAAAAAGCTTTCCTTGCTTGCAAAATGTTGCTTGAAAGAGGCGTTTATGTTAATCCGGTTATTACTCCAGCAACACCTCCTGGAATGGCACTTTTGAGAACTAGCTATACCGCTACCCACACAAAAGAGCAAATGGATAAGGCTATGGAAAAAATTAAAGAGGTTTTGGAGCTTCTTGACATTAAATAAAAAAAAGACCGTTTTCGGTCTTTTTTTGGTAAAAGGAAAATAGTGATATGATAAAAATAATTTTTGTTAGGCATGGTAGAGATAAAAATGATAAACTTACACGCCTGGGTATTAAACAAGCAAAGATGGCTGTAAAAGAACTTGAATATGAAAACATAGACAAGGTTTTCTGTTCTCCCAAAGGGCGTACTTTGCAAACTGCGAATATCATAGCAAAAAGACTTAAAATAAATCAGGTTAGTATTGACGAGCGCATTGTTGAAAGGGAAAGAATTGGAGAGAAGGTTGATGAGAAAACCAAACAACTATATGATGCAAATTATTTAAATCCAAACTTTTCTCACAAAAATCCAGAAGGTTGTAAGGAATATTATGATAGAATAGTTGAATTTTTAAATAATATTTTGCAAAAAGCCAATAAAGATGAAACAATTTTAATTGTTGGGCACAGTAGCATGTGTTATACCATGAATGCGTATTTTTGCCATAAACCTAGCAACAAATTTTTGGATTGGATTAGGCTAGGCAATTGCAGTAAAATATGTTTTGAATATGAAAAATAGAAAAAAGTAATTTTTTAAAATAAATGTTTTTTAGCGCTTATTTTTTTATTTTTGACTTAATTTTTTTTTAAAAAATTTGCATCGAAATTTTGTCTTGTGCTATAATTATGCTATAAAAAAGAGGATATATTTATATGAAAAAATTTCTTATTGTGCTTGACATTAATGATGCCTTTTGCACTGGCCGCGTGCGGCAGCAATTCAAATAATGATTCTAATAGTGGTTAAAACGAAATTCCAGAAACTTCCGTTGTGTACACATCAATGTCAGGGCTTTCTGTTGGCAATCATACCATCACAATTTGTGACACAAAAATTTTATACAAAAACACATATTCTTATAGCGGATACACAACCGTTTACGCAAGTGCCAAGGCAACAGTGAGCTAAAAATATTAAAAAGGGTTTAGATTAAACTAAACCTTTTTTTGTGATTTTATACGCAACGCAAGCAAATTATTAAATTTATGTTTTATAGAGAAAATGATTGTAAAAATTTGTCAAAAGGGCTATAATTAAGATTATGAAAGATTTAATCAAGATTAAAGGTGCAAAGGAAAATAACTTAAAAGGCGTTGACCTTGAAATTCCTAAAAACAAGTTAATAGTTTTTACAGGTGTTAGTGGCTCAGGCAAATCAAGCCTAGCATTTGGTACAATTTTTGCAGAAGGGCAAAGAAGATATATCGAAAGCCTTTCTTCATATGCAAGAATGTTTTTAGGGCAGGCACAAAAGCCTGATGTTGAGTCTATTGATGGATTAAGCCCAGCCATTTCTATTGATCAAAAAACAACAAATCATAATCCACGTTCAACTGTTGGAACGGTGACGGAAATATATGACTATTTGCGTCTTTTATTTGCGCGTGTTGGTACTCCATACTGTCCGCATTGCAACAAACCTATCAAGCAACAAACTGTTGATCAAATTGTTGATGCTGTTTTAAAATACGAAAATGGTAGTAAACTTACGATAATGGCACCTATTGTTAGAGAACAAAAAGGCGCATTTGTAAAACAATTTGAATCACTTAAAAAGTCTGGTTTTGTACGTGTTTCGGTTGATGGTAGCATATATTCACTTGACGAAGAGATTGTTCTTGATAAAAATGTAAAACATAACATTAAAGTTATTGTGGATAGAATTGTTTTAAAAGACGGCATTAATTCTAGATTAACAGACTCAATTGAAACAGCAATAAAATTGGCGGAAGGGCTTGTAATTGTTGACAAGGATGGTCAGGAAGAACTTTTTAGCATAAATTACGCTTGTCCAACTTGTGGGTGGACGCTTGAAGAAGTTACGCCAAGACTATTTTCATTTAATGCTCCATTTGGTGCATGCCCAACTTGTAGTGGTATAGGTATTTATTCAGATGTTTCGGAGGACTTAATTTTAAGTAATTCAGATTTAAGCATAAACCAAGGGGCATTCAATGCAACAGGATGGCGAGTTGACTCAGGTGGGCTTGCTGAAAAATATATCAAAGCCGTAGCAAAAAAATATGATATCGATTTAGATTGTCCTGTAAAGGATCTACCAAAATCAAAACTTAACATCTTGCTTTATGGTAATAATGGTGAGAAACTTGACATTTACGAAAATGAGCAAAAAAACAAGACTTTTGAGCATTTTAACGGCAAAAAAGCCCTTTCTTTTGAAGGAATTGCCAATAACCTAAAAAGAAGACTGGTTGAAAGTAAAAGCGAGTTTATTAAATTTGAGATTGGAAAGTTTGTAAAAGAGATAACATGCCCAACATGTAAAGGTAGTAGATTAAATGAAAGCGCGCTTTCTGTTAGAGTAAAAAATAAAAATATCGCGGAAGTTTGCGATATGTCGGTAGAAAAATTACTGACCTTCTTTGAAGATCTTAACTTGACAAAAGAAAAAGAAGAAATTGCAAAAAGTATTTTAAAAGAAATCAATGCAAGAATTAAATTCCTCTCAGATGTAGGGCTTAATTATTTAACTCTTTCAAGAACAGCTGAAACGCTTTCTGGTGGTGAATCTCAAAGAATAAGGCTCGCAACACAAATCGGTAGTGGCCTCTCTGGCGTTTTATATATTCTTGACGAGCCTAGTATTGGCCTTCATCAAAGGGATAACGATAAGCTAATTGGAACGCTAAAACATTTGCGTGATTTGGGCAATACATTGATTGTTGTTGAGCATGATGAGGATACAATGCGTGCATCTGATTGGATTGTTGATGTGGGGCCATATGCAGGTGTGCATGGTGGTGAAATTGTCGGAAATGGCACACTTGATGATTTGCTAAAAAATTCAAATTCGGTTACTGCCAAATTTTTGAGGGGTGAAGAAAAAATAGAAGTTCCTTCTAGCCGCAGAAAATCTGAAAAGTATTTAAAGGTTATAGGTGCAAAGGAAAACAACTTAAAGAATATTGATGTAGATATTCCACTTGGTGTTTTTACATGCATTACAGGTGTTTCTGGCAGCGGGAAGTCATCACTTTTAAGTGACATTGTTTATCCATATCTTTCAAACAAATTAAACAACTCCAAGTTGGAGGTTGGTAAATTTAAGAAGATTGAAAACATTGAATTTCTCGATAAAGTGATAAATATTGATCAATCCCCAATTGGAAGAACACCACGCTCAAACCCAGCAACATATGTTGGTATGTTCACATACATTAGAGATCTTTTTGCTGCTACACCTGATGCAAAGGCAAAAGGTTATGGTTCTGGACGATTTAGTTTTAATGTAAAGGGTGGTCGATGTGAAGCGTGCGAAGGCGCCGGGAATAAAGAAATCGAGATGTATTTCTTGCCAGATATTGAAGTGCCTTGTGAAGTGTGCAAGGGGAAACGATACAACCGTGAAACTCTTGAAGTAAAATACAAAGGAAAGAATATTGCTGATGTGCTTGATATGACCGTTGAAGAAGCGTTAAAATTCTTTGAGAACATCCCTTCAATCAAAAATAAAGTTCAAGCACTTCATGATGTTGGGCTTGATTATATTAAACTTGGGCAATCTGCCACAACACTTTCTGGTGGTGAAGCACAAAGAGTTAAACTTGCAACCGAACTTTCAAAAAAATCGACGGGGAAAACTATTTATCTTTTGGATGAGCCAACAACTGGGCTTCATATGTTTGATGTAAAAAAATTGATTGCTATACTTAATAGACTTGTTGAAAATGGCAATACAGTTGTTGTCATTGAGCATAACCTAGATGTAATAAAATGTGCTGACCATATTATAGATTTAGGGCCAGAAGGTGGTGATGGTGGTGGAACCATTGTTGCACAGGGTACACCTGAGGAAGTTTCGAAAAACGAAAAATCATTTACAGGTCAGTATTTGAAAAAATATTTAAAATAAAAAAGCGATATTCAATATCGCTCTTTTTTATTCAATTGGATTTTCATTATCTATATTGATTTCAGTGACTGCATATTTATCAAGAATTTCTTGCATTTCGTCAGCGGGTAAAACCAATGCTGGATTATTTTTGTTTAACTTAATCAATTTTTCAAGTTCATGTTTTATTTCAACAAGATACTTTTCAATTTGTGCTTTTTCATTATCGTCGTTTGCTTGGAAGTTTCTTGCAGCAGGAGCGAATAAGCGTTTATAATAAGTTAAATATTTAGTTCTTTCATCTTTATCAAGATCTGCAATAATTTTTCTTAAATTACTTTCAAACATTTTCTTTTCGTCTGGTTTCTTTGTAGCCATAGCAGCAACAGTTTCTTCATTTTTAACTACAACTGCATTTGGAGTAGGAATCTTTTTGATTAATCCAGGGATTAAGTCATTAAGATTTACCGCCATTGAGTTTTCTTTTGAAGTTAAAACTTTGTTTGGAATTTGTTTAAAAATGTTTTTAACTGTTCTAATCGCTTCACGCTTATCTTCTTTTGAAATAAACCCATTAACAATGTAGCTGCCAGGTTTGTTTTCATCAAGTATATCTGCAAGGGCAGTGAGCTCGTCGATTATTTCTTGTTTTACAAGCGTGTTGCCTTTCAAGTTTGCAATTACATCATTGATTGCATCAATAGCATAATCTTTTGCTACAAATTTTTGTTCAAGTCTAAGGCTCTTTGTAGGGAATATGCTTTCAACAAATCTGTATGTTGTAGAGTTGTTTGCTTGGTCAAGATAAAGTGTTTTTGCAATAACGCTTGAGAAGGCCATTGCCTTTTTGCATGGTTCTTGAGTTTTTAAGCAAGTAAATGTTTGTGCTGTGATTGCATGATCCATATCTTGTTTAATTGTAGGCATTTTTTCAAGCATTTCATGGAAAATACTGATAAATTTATCAACGTTGTCTTTTTGTCCACATCTATTTGCATTTAAAACTTTTGTAATATACTGGTCAAGTTCAATAACTTCTTTTTTCTTAATAACATCTGGAACATTAGGAGTGTTGTAAATTACAAATGTAGATGCGATTTTTTGTATAACACTTCTATTTTTTAATGCATTTACAGAAATTACAAATTTATCTGCCTTTCTATCAACTATGTCGATAAGAGTTCTAATTGTAGATTCAAAAATCACTTCATTTGGTGCGTATTTGTTTTTGTATTCTGCAAATCTTGCTTTGTCCTTTTTGTAAACACGGTTGTTATCCATATGATCTTCAATAGTGTAAAGATTTTTGATAACCTCAGCAAATACTTTTTCTTCTCTTGCAAGATATTTTAAGAGATATTTAATAACTTCATTTGAAGAAATTGTATTATTAGCAACTGGGTTAACCGTATTTCTCTCAGTAGCCATGTTTGTTGCGAGTGATTGCTCATTTTCAGCAAAATTAACAAGTTCTGTAGCGATGTTGATAAGTTGTCTAACTTTTACAGTTGTTTCTTCAACTGGTCTACCTTCGCTTGCTGAAAGTTCAAAGATATTTTCGTTTGCTTTTAACAAGTTTACTTTTAAGTTTGGGTCCAAAAGTCTTTCTGGGTCATTTTCTTCATTTTCGAGGTCATAATTCTTTGAAATCAAAGCCGTCATATATGATGCAATGAATGTTTGATAAGATTCAAGACATTCTTTATTGTTCGCAGATGTTAGGGCAGTTTCAGGCAATTGAAGTTGGTTATCCTTATTTACATTGTTATATGCAAATAGGAAAACATTAAGATTTTCAGCCAACAAATTTGCTGCTGTTGAGAAATATGAAAAATCATATTTGCCATCTTTATAAAGAGGATATCCAACAAGACCTTTTATAATGTCTTTATAAAGTTTTTTAGTGTCTGTGATGTGGCTATTGCTTACAAGTTCATCGCGCTTGTCTTCCGCATCACTTTTTACTATTTCTAAAATTCTATCAGTTCTTTCAAACCAAGCCATTGAATTATCTTCATCATTGTATGTTAAAGAATAAATGTCATCAATATATTGGTTGAGTGTTGAGTTGATTGTTTGAGCATCAAAAAGATTTGTAGAAATAGGGTTTGTCATAAGATTTGTGTAAAAGTCTTTTAATTGAGCAAGAAATGATTGTGCAGGAACTGGGTTTTCAAGTCCAATGGAATTGTCATATTCATCTTGTCTATATAGTTTTGAAGGGAACAATCCGCCTTTGTTTTCATTGATAATATTTAAAAACTTTGCAACGAGCTCATCATTTTCTTCATTTGTAATGCCAGGGTCTTCAGCAACCAATTGAATATAAGCAAAAAACATAGGAATATATCCATTTCTGCAATTTGGATTTGCTTCCTTTGCGGCTTTATATAACTCGTTAAATCTTTCATTTTCAATATTTGTTCCAGCATTTTTATCTTCACAGTTGCCAAGCACAAGTTTTGTTAAAGTAAATTTGGCATCACGTGTCAAACATGCTTCAAAAAGTGCATAAGCAAAATCATCTGCATAATCAGCAGGAAGATTTGTAGCATAATCTTTTACCCTAAAAATGTTTGGTGCACCATTTAATGTTGCAAAAGTGCTGTCTAAATTTTCGTCAATAATTACTTTGTCTTGTTCGTTCATTATAATTATCCTCCATAAATTCACATATATGATAACACAAATTGATTTAGATTTCAATACCTTAATTTAAAAAAAAGCAAAAATCAATATAAAATTTATTATTAATATAAATTAAAGGAGAAACTTTTACAGAAAAGCTCCCTTTTTAATTGTTATTTTAGCCTAAATATTGCCCCGGGATTTGTTGTTGCTACATCAATTTTTATGTCTTTACCTTCAACGATGTCAACTTTTTCTAGTTGTTTTGATATTGAGTTGTAAGCAAGTGCAGGGGTGTTATTTTCTTTACTTAGGTGTGATAATACAATTTGTCTTGTGCCTGTTTTTGCCAAAAATTCTATTGCGTCACCGCTTGCCTTGTTTGACAAGTGACCATTTGGTCCGTCAATTCTTCGTTTTAGTGAAAGTGGATATTTTGTGCCTGACAAAAGCATGTTTCTATCATAATTTGCTTCCAAGTACACAAGCTGACTACCACGTATTGCCTGCAAGATTTGATCGTTTGTGTGGCCTAAATCTGTTACTACGCTAATTTTTGATGATCCTTTTTCAAAACTAAAACCATAGCACTTTACATCGTGAGGCACTTCAAATGGCGTGATGATAAGATCCTCAAACTGAAATTGCCCATCAAATAATTTTCTGTTTTTAATTGCAACTTTTTTAAATTTATCATCAAGACCAACCCAAACTTTTTTGTGTGCGTAGACCGGAGTGTTGTATTTGCTTGAAAAGATGTCTATTCCCTTTATGTGGTCAGAGTGTTCATGGCTCACTATTATTGATGTTATTTCGCTTGGCTTTACGCCAATCATTTCAAGTCTTTTAGTGGTTTCAGTGCATGATAAACCCACATCCAATAAAATTTTATTGTTTTCATCTTCAATATATGTTACGTTCCCGTCGCTACCTGATGATAAGTTTACTATTCTCACGAAAGTATTATATCAAAATTGCAAAAAAAATGCAAGTGGGAGGGGAGATTATTCCAACTTGCAAAGTGTTTATGTTTTTGCGTGCTAATTCGCTATATCATTATTTTGACATATAAAAATAATAGGCTTGTCAACTTTTTTATAAGAACTTTTCAATCCAATAGTTGTTATAACCCAAACAAACGCAACAAATACAATAAATCCAATCACGAGAACAAACTTTCTTTTCACACAAACATTTTAACATTTTTATATTTGGGGATGATAAAATAAAAATGATTTTTTAAGTCGTATTTTAAATAAAAACAATAATTTTTGAAGAATTTAAGGCTAATTGAATTGGATTGTATTTTCTTTGTTTGACAAAAAAAAATCAATGTGATAATATTAACATGTTTATTGGAGATGACTATGGAAAAATTTTATATTACAACACCTATATATTACCCAAGCAATAAGTTTACGCTTGGCAATTCTTACACAACAATTGTTTGTGATGCACTTGCAAGATTTAACAGAAAACAAGGCAAAGATGTTTTTTATTTAACTGGCACTGATGAGCACGGACAAAAAATTGAACAAACGGCAAAAAAACATGGGGTTACCGAAAAAGAATATCTTGATGCAATGATCGCTGATGCAAAAGATTTGTGGAAGCTTTTAAACATTTCATATGATAAATTTATTAGAACAACAGATGATTATCATGAGCATGCAGCGCAAAAGATTTTTACAAAGCTTTATGAAAAAGGATACATTTACAAAGGTTCATATAAAGGCTGGTATTGCACACCATGTGAGTCTTTTTGGACCGAGAGCCAACTTGTTGATGGCAAATGCCCAGATTGTGGAAGAGAAGTAAAATTTCAAGAGGAAGAGGCATATTTCTTCAAATTATCCGCTTTTGGCGATAAATTATTAAAATTATATGAAGAAAATCCCGAATTTTTGCAACCAAAAAATCGTGTAAACGAGATGGTTAACAACTTTATTAAGCCAGGGCTTACCGATCTTTGTGTTTCAAGAACTTCTGTCAAATGGGGCATTCCTGTTGAGTTTGATCCAAAACATACAATCTATGTTTGGATTGATGCGCTTTCAAACTATATTACAGCTTTGGGGTACGGTAGTGAAGATGATTCACTTTACAAAAAATATTGGCCTGCCGATGTGCATGTTATTGGCAAGGAAATTGTTCGTTTCCATGCAATTATTTGGCCTGCAATCCTTATGGCATTAGATTTGCCATTGCCAAAGAAAATTTATGGGCATGGCTGGATATTGTTTGGTGGCGACAAACTTTCAAAAAGTAAAGAAACTGACGAAAAGGAATGTATTGACCCAAGAATTTTGGTTCCAAGATATTCAGCAGATGCAATAAGATATATTCTTTATAGAGAAATTCCTTTTGGAAGTGATGGGAATTATTCAACAGATGTTTTCTTAACGAGATTCAATTCTGATCTTTCAAACAATTATGGCAACCTCGTTTCAAGAACATTTAGCATGGTTAAAAAGTATTTTGGCTCTGTTATACCAGAAAACAAAAGCCTCACAAATGAAGATGATATTGAATTTAAAAACAATGTTTTAAAACTTGCAGGTGATGTATTTGCTATTATGGAAAAATATGATGTTACAAAAGCAATCGCAACTGTCTTTGATATCTTTACAGAGGCAAACACATATATTCAAAAAGTTCAACCATGGGCAATCGCAAAAGAAGAAAATGGGCAAGATAGACTTGCTGCTGTTATGAGAAACCTTCTAGAAGCAATAAGAATAGGCACAGAACTTTTGCAAGCATTCTTGCCAGACACTGCGACAAAAGTTTTAAATGCAATGAATCTTGATCCAAATGCTAATTTTGCAAACATGGATAATTTTGATGGCCTTGAAGCTGGAAAGGAATTAAAACCACTTGATATACTATTCCCTAGACTTGATGTTGAAAAAGAAAAAGAAGAGTTAAAAGTTATTGCAAATAGTTAAAAATAAAACACGGACTAAACTTGTCCGTGTTTTTTAATTCCATTTTTCATTTTCTGTTAAAATAGCCTTGCCTTTTTCAAGGGATTTTTGAACATCGATTGTTCTTTGATTTTTTGAGCCTTTATATTTTAAATCCATGCTTTTTTGTGCAAGAACAAACTTGCCATCAATAAGTATATCTATATAGTTTAAAAGTTCTCTCGCAAAAGGCACTTTATCCGCGTAAAGTTCTTCAAACAAAAACCCCGTATAGCAAGCCATCTCTAACCCTTGTGCTTTAACAAATCGGGCAATAGGGATTAAAGTTTTTGCTTGTAAAAATGGTTCTCCACCAGAAAAGGTTACCCCATATAAAAGTGGACTTTCAGCGATTTCTTTTATCACTTTTGATACAAAAACTTTTTTGCCACCTTTAAGTGGGTGCGTTTGTGGATTATGACAGCCAGGGCAGTGGTGCGGGCAACCTTGTGTGAACACCGTTAGTCTTAAGCCTGGGCCATCTACAATAGAATCATTTACAATTCCAGAAATTCTCAATCTTTTCATAATTTATCTTCTTTTCGCCTAAATTTTGATTTTTTTGCAAAAATTTAAGCGAAAAATGTCATTTTCGCTTAAATTTAAGTTAATTATTTGTTACACCATGCTTTACTCTATCATGCTCTTCGGCACGTTTTCCGTTATTAAATCTGTCAAGAGTACCAACAAGATAACCAGTGATTCTTCTAATTCTTTCAAAGTTTCCTTGCCCATCAATTTCTCTTCTTCCGCAGTGTGGGCAGATATCACCAATTATTCCGTTGTATCCGCATACTGGGTCTCTGTCGATTGGGTGGTTGATTGCTCCATAACCAATTCCCTTTTCCTTCATATGTCTAATAACTTTTTCAAATGCTTCAAGGTTATTTGAAGTGTCGCCATCAAGTTCGATATATGAAATGTGTCCGCCATTGCAAAGTGCATGGAAAGGTGCTTCAAGGTCAATCTTTTTGTTTGCCTTTATCTTGTAATATACAGGAATATGGAAGCTGTTTGTATAGTATTCTCTATCCGTTATTCCTTTAATTACACCATATTTTTGTTTGTCTATTCTTACA
>CADBOH010000044.1 GCA_902796285.1 uncultured Eubacteriales bacterium
AAAAATTAGCAAAAAACACGTTTTTTTGCAAATTTTCGTTTTAAAATTAAGCAAAAAGCAAATAAGAGTAAACATTGTCATAGTTTTCTCTTGTTTTTTGTTTTAAAATATGTTATCTTATATATGAGAGGTGAAAAAATGTATAAACCCGTTGTTGCTGTAGTGGGTAGACCAAATGTTGGGAAAAGTACTTTTTTTAATAAAATTTGTGTAAAAAGAATTAGCATCGTTGATGACACGCCTGGTGTAACTCGTGATAGAATTTACGCTGATGGAGAATGGAGTGGGCATACTTTTACTTTGGTTGATACCGGTGGACTCGACTCAAAGAGTGACGATGTTTTTCAAAATGATATAAAAAAACAAGCGGAAATTGCAATTGGTGAAGCGGATGTAATCGTGTTTTTGGTTGATGGTAGAGTTGGCGTTACCCCAGCCGACGAGGAAGTTGCATCAATTTTGCAAAGATCAAAAACCCCAGTTGTTCTTGTTGTAAACAAACTTGATAATTTTGAAGTTGAAAAAACGTATGAGTTTTACAGTCTTGGTCTTGGTGATCCATATCCTTTGTCAGTTATGCAAAGCAAGGGTATTGGCGATATACTTGATGCCATTGTTGCAAATTTTAAGGAAAGAGAAAATGATGGGGAGGATGATGGTGTAACAAAAATCGCCATTGTTGGTAGACCAAATGTTGGCAAAAGTTCACTTGTAAATAGGCTTATTGGCAAAGAGAGAGTTGTTGTAAGTGATATTGAAGGCACAACAAGAGATTCAGTTTTGGTGCCATTTAAGTACAATAAAAAAGATTACGCACTTGTTGATACCGCGGGGCTAAGAAGACAGCGTAGTGTTGAAAAGGTTTCCATTGAAGGATATTCGGTTTTAAGAACAATGTCTGCTATTGAGGAGTGCGATGTTGCGATTATTGTTGTTGATGGATCTATGGAGACTATTAGCGAGCAAGATGTAAGAATTGCCGGATATGTTCATGAAGCGGGCAAAGCGAGCGTTATAGTTGTTAATAAATGGGATATTAAGTCAAAGAGTAAAGAAAACTTTAAGGCTATGCTTGACGAAGCTTTATCATTTATGAGTTACTACAAAGTGATTTTTGTTTCTGCTCTTACCGGCGCAAGCACCGGCCAAATTATGGAAATGGCTGAAATTGTTTATCAAAATGCATCAAAACGAATTACAACAGGCTTGCTTAATGATTTGCTTCACGATGCAATACTTAACTTTGAGCCACCAGCTCATAATGGGGCCAGGGCAAAGATAAGATATATTACGCAGGCATCAACAAATCCGCCGACTTTTGTGCTTTTTGTTAATGACCCAAAGCTTATAAATTTTTCATACAAAAGATACCTTGAAAATAAGTTCAGAGAAAGAATGGATTTCTCGGGGACTCCAATAAATTTAGTAATAAAAGGAAAGGAGGAGTAATGTTTATTAATATTGTTTACTTTGTCTGTGTTGCACTCATTTCTTACGTTGTTGGAACGGTCAATTTTTCAAAAATTGTTGCATGGAGAATGAGAAGAAAAGATATCACCAAAGTTGGCAGCAAAAATCCAGGCACAATGAATATGCTTCGCTCTTTTGGGTTTGGTCTTGCGTTGATGGCGTTTATGGGTGAGGTTTTAAAAAGTGGACTCTTATGCTTAATTTTTAAATTAATTTTTCCTCAATTTGGTGATGCGGTATATTTCTTTAGTGGACTCTTTATCGTTATCGGTTACAACTTCCCAATCTGGTCCAAATTTAAAGGGGGCAAAGGTGTTGCTTGTATCGTGGGGATTTTCTTCTTCTCAAGCCTTTGGTATGTAGCACTTGGTTGGTTCTTAATTTTGGCGGTTGCCTTTATTTACATTGATTACGCATTTGTTATGTCATTCTTGTATATCGGTGGCATGTCCATCGGTTACACAATTTATGTGTGGCTTGCACATGTTCCATATGCTTGGATAATCACAACAATCATTTGGCTACTTGTTGTTATGACTGTTATCAAACATAGAGGCAATATTCAAAGACTCGCAAATGGTACTGAGAAAAAAATAGGTTTTAAAAACAAACTCAAACAATTTTTCTGCCATAAAAAAGGCGAGATTATTATTGATGAAGAACTCGTTAGCAATCAAGCTCCTGAGGGGGAAATTGTTGTTGATGAGCATATGAAAAAACAGGAAACGGAAGAAAACCAAAAAGAAGTAGTTGCTGACGATGAAAAAATCGAAAATCCAGTGAACGAGGAAGAACAAAAAACAGAGGATGCAGAAAACTAAATTTCTGCATTTTTTATTGAATAATTTATCATTTTGTTGACAAAAAAATGGGCTAGAAATATAATTAAATCATAAAGTAAGTTATTTTGTGCAAAATAAAAAAGGAGGGCAATCGTGAGAAAAAATCTGAAATATTTGATTATTTCTTTGTTCGCCCTCCTTGTTTTTTCATGTGGGATAGTTTTAATATCTCATGATTTTTCTGTGAATAATAATAGCACCCAAGAGGAAGAAGAAATTGAAGAAAGTGATGCGACGGGTTGCTATATGGGTATAACTATTAATATAAAAAACAAAGGATATTATGGCAATACAGTGACGGTTATGTTAAAGGATACTACCACAGGAGGTTCATATTATAGTCGTGAACTATATGCGAATGGTAATACCACAGACAATAGTAGCGGCAGTCAAACGGTTTCATTAACAGAATCATTTAGTAGAACCGCCGATAAAACAATGACTTTTGGTACGTATAATCAAACAAAGTGGGTTTCCGAAAAACACTTTGCTTACACATTAACGTTTGCTTTTTCAACAGTAGGTTATTGTAATTACATTTTAACGTCTACTAATGGTTGTGATGATGGGGATGTAAATAGAAATGATTTTTATTATACATCACGAGGGGTTTCTTATTCTTTCCAAAAGACATCATCTGGTTATACAAATGGACTTACTGGGAGTCTTGTTCCTAAGGAAAATTATGAATACACTTTGATTTGTCAGGAATTTACAGAGATCACTATGGATCCCAACGGAGGGTCTGGAGACACTCAAACCGTGTATGGGAAATACGACGGTCAAACATATCTGTATAACAGTTATTCTTATAATTCCTCAATAGCAACTATTACTCAACCAACACGAACAGGTTATGTTTTTGGAGGATGGGAAACGAGTGGGGGGACCCTAGTAATAGGCACTAGTGGCAACCTAGTTTCAGGGGCAACCAACATGGTTGATAATTATAGTTTTTGGATTTATAATGGTACAAGATTATCCTTGCGCGCTCGCTGGACTCCAATTCAATATAGCGTGTCATACAATCTAAATAATGGGACGCATGGAACATATCATCCAGACAGTGCAACATATGACGATGCTTTTCAACTTAGTAATCCAATCCGAACCGGCTATACATTTAAAGGCTGGACGTTTAATGGGAATACATCTACTGCAAAGTATGGAACGACCAGCTCAACGACATCGTCGTGGAGTAACACATCAACAAAAGTAACATCAACATATTTTAAAAACTTAACACCAACTATTAATGCTACAGTAACATTAACTGCAAATTGGGAAGCAAATAAGCATACTGTTAATTTTGACCTTAAAAATGGAACGACCAGCAATACTGTATCTGGCATTACATATACATTTGATTCTAATTC
>CADBOH010000045.1 GCA_902796285.1 uncultured Eubacteriales bacterium
CCGACTTTTGTAGTAGGGAAATTTTTACTTCTCAAGAGATTTCTAACGTTATCTCTGCCAAGACCTGTAATTTTAATTAGGTCCTCACAATCAAGAAAATCTTTATTGTATTTCGTTGAAATTCTTTCAACTTCTTTTTGTATTAAGTTGTCATAGTTTATAAAATTATTTGTGTTTGTCATCGTATTTACCTCGTAATAAAATTTCAAATAATTCTATTTCTTTATGTCATAGTTCTTTAACGCATCGAGCGAAAGACTTTCGGCATATAACGTGATTTACGCGAATTGATTTCTACCAATTAAATAGCAAGTTTTAACTTGCAAAACGGCCGTCTGGGTATCCCAGCGAGCCGCAAGATGACGAGAAAACTGCAAAATAAGGTGTGTTTCTCAAAAAGTCCTGTAAAATAAGGGCTTTTTAGAGAAAAAACTGCTTGCTGTTTCTCGCTTATCCTGTTTTCTATAAATCTTTCTATAACTATCACATTTCAGCTTCAATATATCCTTCTTCAACAAGCGTTCTATATCTCACTTCATCAAGTTTTTTCAAGTGGTCTTCAAATGCTTTCATAACCTCATAATCAAACTGCGCAGATAACTTCAAACATTCATCAAGCTGATTTAACAAACTGTTTTTTTGAGCGTATTTTTGACTTTTAATTTTAGCGTTCAACTTCAATCTGCTGTCATCATGTGCCTTTATTTTTTTAGCATATTTGATAACTTCATTTCCAAGTCGGCGATATATATCTTGCATATATTTTCGCTCAAAAGTGTATGGCTGTTCGCAGTGATTTCGTTTGCAATAATGAGAAAACATTTCATCTTTGTTTCTCGCTTGTTCTATGAACTCATTATAGCTGGATTTGGCAACCTTTGACTTGTTTATAAGGTATGTTGTTATGCTGTCAATTTCGGCTCTAAAAGGGGCAATGTCTTTACTTGAGTAAAATGTATTGTCAAGTTTCTCAATGCCATTTGCAAGGTGCAATAACTTTGTATTTATTACAAGTCCGAATTTGGCTCGTAACTCTTCGTTTACAGCTTGTTTAATGTCTTGTCTAATTCTTATCTCTCTTGCCTTAAAATCGGTCGCAGAGAACTCCAAATTGGCTCTAAACTCTTGCATTGCCACACCCGATAGTTTGCCAATAGAAAAGTGTTTACATTTTTTGTTTGAACGAAATCGCTCGGGTTTCTTTTCAAAAAAACATAAATGAATATGTCGGTTGTCTGTGTCCTCGTGCAGTCCTGCAAACCATTCAATATTTTCCGGATTTAGTCCACATCTCTTAAAGAATTTAGGTAGTTCGGTTTTCATTAAGCTATATGCTTGTTCATAACTGTTAACCCAAGTTTTCCCAAACACTTCTTCAAAAGAGATTACTGTGTCCCAGATGTTAGATTTGGTTTTGCGGAGTTTTTGTCTTAACTCTTTTTTGTAGTCATCTGAAATTAGTCCATCTTGGTTAAAGATTCCACGCGATTTGTCTCGGTTTTCCATATATTCCACATAATCCATTTTCTTCATATCGTTTATGCCAGAGATTATGTAGTTCATATAGTCCTTTTCTTTTTGTGAAGAATAATATTTCCGCTTCTCTTGCATTGCTTGGTTTTTGTAATTTGGAGCATAGAACTTTACAAAGAAATTAACTTTCGGTGTGGCCATACAAAAGCTCACTTATTTTCATTCTCATATCATAAGTTCCAAATAGTCCATCAAGGATATTGGCACGAGTAACATCAACATTGCCATTGCTGTTATATACAACATTAGCAATAAAGTTGGTTAGATATTCAATGATATTAAGGTTTAGTTCAAGTTCTTTCTCGTAAATATCTAATTTCTTTTCCAAGCGTTCAAGTTTCTTTGTGTGGGTTTCCAGTTTTTCATTGATTTCACTTAAATTTTTAGTGTGGTCAATTTCGCTGTCTCCCAACATCTTTTTTGCTCCAAGAATAAGACAAGCTCTTTGAAAATCTGTTTTGGTATCAAAGCCAGATTGACATCTTAAATATGTCTTATCCAAAAGTTCTTTGTCTTCTTGATTGTAAATTCGTAAAGTGAATTGGTCTTTTAATTGTTTGGTCATAGTTCCTCCAAGTTTTAATTCATCTTTACTAAAATTGGTCTTGACACAGTTCTTTTACGCATCGAGCGAAAGACTTTAAGCACTATCGTCTCCAACAAACGGAATGGTTTTTCCTTTCCATTCACAATTCTTTTTACACCTCCTTGTTTAGATTTTGCATAACGAAAAATAAAGCTTCATTTCCATAAGCTCTCTTTTTCTTTATTTTTAATTTCTTTTTCCTCTCACAAGAAAAAAATATTTAGTAAACTTGGCTTGTGTATATACTAAACACGTGCGAGAATCCCAAACTCACTTTTTTCTTGTTAGAAAACTATAATATCTCGCTAAAAGCTTGTTCTTTCTTTGTGCCTAAAAACTCTTTCTAAAATCTGTTTGCCCCTACACATATATATAGGTTTTTTGGAGATTTTGCACTTGGTATTTTTTAATTTATTTTTATTTTGTGTATTTTTTATATCTCAAAATAACAAAAAAGCCCAATTTTATCGGACTTTTGCATTTCTAAAAATTTTTTATAAAAATTTAGTAAAAGTGTTGTTTTTGTCAACCAATAGAAATTTTATTTCACCCCAAAATATTTTCTTTGATGTGTTTAATACATTTATTGATTGCCCTGTCGGCAATGCGTCTTGGGGCAACAGATAGTTTAAGCCAATAGTAGCCTTGTGTTGGCTTTATATCTTTGTCTAGTAAGAATAGAGTAAAGTAACATTTGTCTTTGCAATATGAATTATACAATCCACCATATTTGTCTATATCTTTCAAACAGTATTTTTGTGTGTGAGTTAAAATATGACCTTTATAATATTCTCTCAACTCATTTCCAAAAATTTCTTTTGCTATTTTAAGAGCGTGGGCGTCAATTCTATCAAAAAATCTTTCTCTCATTCCCGGCATTTCAAATTCGCTATATTGAATAGCGTAATCCCATCTGTCTTTTTTTCTTCCAGTGTAAGTTGTTTGTGTAAGTAGGTAGTATGAATTATCTTTTTTGCTAACAAACATTACATAAAGAAATGTATCTTCACAAGGCAAATCTTTATCCTTTTCAGGATTTACAATATAAGAATTTTTTGTTTGTTTTCCATTGAATGTTTTGTTTTTTTGAACTGTGATAAAGCCATTATTTTCAAGCCATCGCAAATCAGTTTGGATTGTTCTTTCTGTCACTCCGAAACGAAACGCCAAATCTCTAATTAAAACTTTTCTACCATTAAGATATTTCAAATAACCAAACAGCTTTTCAAGTCGCAAATCTTTTTTATATACACATTTAACTCTTCTTTCAAGGTCTTTGCCTTCTAATTCTTCATCATCATAATCCGCATAATCATCATTGCCATCTTGATTTACATATTTCTTTTCATAGTCATAATAAAGCCTTTTCCCGCGCTGACCTTTGAGATATGTTTTGTTCCTTTGTTTTTTCATTTCAAAGTATTCTTTTTTCTCTTCAAGTCGTATCCGTCTAAGCTTTTCTTTGTCTATATATCCATAATAATCGCCTAAATACATAAATTTATACTCCATTGCCTATCAACTCATTAATATTAAAAATAAAAAGTTCAATATTTTTATATTGAACTTTTACAATGTGTACTCAGCTTCACTTATTTTGTTTTTTTTTATGCCGGATGTATCAATAGAAAACATTGTACCTTTGCCTACTTGAATTATAAAATTGCTTTCTGGCAAATAAGAGTAATCTGAAACTTTTATACCATTAATTTTTAC
>CADBOH010000046.1 GCA_902796285.1 uncultured Eubacteriales bacterium
CCACTTTACAAATACCAACATATTTGTTTTTATCAGTTTTGACTTTTTCCATATCAAACTCCTTTTGTATAACTAGTTATACTTTTCGTACTAATTATACTTTTATATGACAGCTTTGTCAACTAATTAACAAAAAAACATCTTATCAATCATGATAAAGTGTTTTCTAAAATTATTTTGCTAGTTTCAAAAGCCAGTGACCATATTCTTCTTTTTTGTTTTAGTTTCTTTGGTTTTGTTTGTTGCCTTTGTTTCAACTTCAACTGGTTTTTCATCAGTTTTATTTTCTTCAGCTGCTTGCACTGGTTTATCTTCATTAGGTTGTTCTTTTGCTGGCTCTGCAACTTCCTCATCTTTAACAATAGTGTAAATTGAGTAAGCATCCACTGAAATATAACCCTTTTTCTTATCAGTGCCAGTTTCAATAGTAACAATCTTTCTATCCTGCTCAAGTTGAAGGTCAACAATTGTGCCATAAACACCGCTTGTAGTCAAAACCTTATCTCCACGTTTGAGTGAATTTGTTTGCTCAAGCATCCTTTGATTTTCTTTTCTATTTCTTACTGTAATCATAATTGGATATGCAATAAGCAACAGGGCGATAACAACAATCAAAATAATTTGGGTGGTATCCATTTCTCCTCCTTTATAATTTATGTCTAAATTTTAACATTAAATTAAGATAATTGCAAACGTTTTTTAATGTTATTTCTTTTCATTAACCTCTTTTTTGAGTCTATCGATAAATTCCGACAATTTTAGACCTGACTGATTTTCAAATCCCCTTCCTCTAATTGAAATTGTCTTATTTGTCTGCTCTTCATCACCAACAATTACAAGGTAAGGGATTTTCATTTTTGTTGCCTCCCTAATCTTATAACCGATCTTTTCGCTTCTTTCATCAGCCTCACATCTTATTCCCTCTAAGGCAAGCTGAGAAACTATTGCTCTAATGTATTCATTATTTGCGTCTGTGATACCCATCACTTTAACTTGTACTGGAGCAAGCCATACTGGAAGCGCACCTTTTGTTTCCTCAAGAAGAAACGCAATAAAACGGTCAAGTGAACCAAGAATTGCTCTATGAATAACGATTGGTCTTGCTTTTTGACTCTTTTCGTCGATATATTCAAGTTCAAACTTCTCTGGTAATTGGTAGTCAAGTTGAACAGTTGATAAAGTGATGTCATGTCCAATAGCACTCTTTACTTGAACGTCAATTTTTGGTCCATAGAATGCCGCCTCACCTTTTGCCTCATAATAATTTGCGCCGCTCTTGTTAAGAATATTTCTAAGAGCATTTTCACTTTTCTCCCAAAGCAAATCATTGCCAAAGTATTTTTCCTTATCCTCTGGATCTCTAAGTGAAAGCCTGAAAGTATAATCCTTAAAGCCAAAATCTTTATATACATCCAAAATTAAGTCAATAACACCCTTTATTTCTTGCTCAATTTGATCTGGTCTGCAGAAAATATGTGAGTCGTTTTGTGTAAAGCATCTTGCTCTTTCAATACCCGTTAAATTGCCACTTGCTTCAAATCTAAAATCATTGGCAACTTCAGCTATTCTCAAAGGCAAATCCTTATAAGAGTGCATAAAGTTTTTATAGATCATCATGTGATGTGGGCAGTTCATTGGTCTAAGAACATAAGTTTCGTTTTCTCTTATCATGGCTGGAAACATATCGTCCTGATAATGATCCCAATGCCCTGATGTAAGATAAAGTTCTTTACTTCCAAGCGATGGAGTTGCAACATGCTTATAACCAAGTGCAATTTCTTTGTTCGTAATATAATCTTGTAAAACTCTTCTCAAAGTAAAGCCATTTGGCAGCCACATTGGCAAGCCCTTTCCAACTACATCTGAGAACATGAATATTCCAAGCTCTTTACCAACCTTACGGTGATCACGTTCTTTTGCTTCTTCAATCATAGCGAGATGTTGCTTTAAATCCTTTTTGTCAGCAAACCCATAGAAATAGATTCTTTGAATCATTTTGTTCTTTTCGTTGCCACGCCAGTATGCTCCACTAACTCTATTAAATTTATAAGCAAATCCTCTAAGATATTTTGTATTTTCAACGTGAGGCCCACGACATAAATCCACAAAATCATCACCTAAATAGTAAAGTGAAATTGTTGCATCTGGAGCAAGCTCATTGATAATTTCAAGTTTATATTCATTGCCAGCAAAAAGATCAAGAGCTTCTTTTTTTGAAATCTCCTTTCTAACAAAATCTTGGTTTGACGCAATAATTTCAGCCATTTTCTTTTCGATTTCTGCAAAATCTTCTTCAACAAAAATGTGTGTTGAATCAACATCATAATAGAAACCATTATCAATTGCAGGCCCAATTGTCAACTTAGTTTCAGGATAAAGTTGCATAATTGCCTTGGCTAGAACATGTGCCATGCCATGTCTCATAATAGATTGTTTTTCTTCTTCCATAATTCACTCCTTTAAAATAAAAAATCCCTATTTCTACAACAGAAATAAGGACGAAAAGTTTTTCCGCGGTTCCACCTTAATTGCCTATTAAAAGGCCACTCATTTTAAAACTCGTCATCATAATAGTGGTTTCAGCCACGTCCCGATCAAGATTTTTCACCAACCAATCTTTCTCTGTGCATCAAAGGCGCTCCTACTTGTCTACTACTCTAAGTTACTTTAATAGTTTAGCATTAAAAAACATCTATGTCAACCTTTTTGCTATCGATTTAAATTAATTTTTTTTACGTTTTGAAATGAAATTTTATTTATTGAAATTCTTTCATTAAATATTTGTTTTAAAAGATTTATGGCACTACTGTTTTCACTGACGTACAAATTAATTTTTTGCGGAGATAAATCAATAACAGATGAAACCACATCTTCTTCATTTACAACACCAATTGAATATCTATTGTTGTCTTTGTAAATATGATACCCCTCGTTTTCCTTTACAATGCTAATTTCATCTTCACATATGTCAAGATTATCAACCAAAAATTTAAGTAAATCAACAAAGCTCTCATCTGTCATGAAATATTCTCTGTTTTCATTAGCAAGCGCAACAAGTTCTGCCCATTTATCTTTAAGTGATTTTAATTTAAAATGATAAAATGAATCTAAGTACATATCTTTTTTTATCTCTATTGCCCTCTTTACGATAAACTTATCTGTTTCAATATCAAAATTTAATAGTGCTTTTTTAAAAGCGTGCATACAAATTTTATCTTGGCATGGAACAGAAAGATATTTGTCTAAATAATCAAGCTTGAAATCATTGCAAATAATATCTGTGATGCAACAAACAAGCGCTCTTTTTGCTACCTCGGCGCTATCCTCTTTAACTGCTATCAATATTTTTATATATCCATTCTCATCGTGTTGAGTAACGATCCCATCCATCATATTAAAGTATTCTCTTAAAAACTTATATGTTTTTTTAGCCATCTCAACGTTGCCAGCCTTGATATTGAGTGAAAACTCCCACATATTAACTCCTTACAAGCATATTCTATGCAAGAGAGAAAAAAATACACTTAGAATTTAAAATTTAAGGCAAATAATTTGACAAATAATAAGAAAATATTGATAATACTAATATAGATGAGGTATAAAATGAAAAAATATTTAAAAGTAATATTGTCTAGTTTATGTTTGGGTTTTGCCTGTCTTTTTACTGCATGCGTTTCCCCTGCACAATATCTCATAACAACAAATCCAAGTGATTCTAGTTTGGGCTCAGTAATTGAGGCAAGCCAAGTTAATTTAAACACCAAAGCTGAGGGCTCAAAAATTACACTAACAGCAAAAGAAAATACTACAACAAATCCTTTTATATGCTGGATTAAAGACTATAAAACGGTTGTTGCCAAAGACAAACAGATCAACCTAACATATAATGCTGCATCAGCCGGTAATTACACAGCCGTTTTTAGTGAGTTAACTCAAAACAAGATGATGTTTGCATCACTAGCAAGTGTTAAGTTTGAAATTGATTCTGACAACGATGAGGGGTATACAGAAGTTCAATACAACATACAATACGCCATTTTATCTACAGGAAGCGAAAATTATTCAACACTAACAGAAAATCATTTTAACTTGCAAGACACTCAAGTTAATACAGACAATCGTTCAGTTTTATATTTCGGCAAGGTTGGAGCCAACTATGAATATGCACTTAAAGTTAATGTTGTTTTAAAAAATCAGTCTGGGGACTTAACTGATGACAATTTTGAATTTAATACAATAGATAAATCAGTATTTGATGGGAATGGTAATTATTCTGCAAGCAGTAAATTAGGTGGTTTTGGCACTCTTACTTTAAACTTTGAAAAACTAAATAAAGATATGAATTTTGAATTTTAAATAAAAAAGGCTGTGATTTGAATCACAGCTTTTTTGCTGAAAACTATTATTTGCAATTTTTTGCAGAATTTCCAGTTTTATTAGAAGAACCATTTCTTCCACAACCCTTAGCTTCGTTTGAAGCTTCAACAGAAGTTGTTTTGGTCATTTTTGTCTTCTTGGCTTGCTTGCCCATCTTGGAATTTTTACCAAACATAGTTTTCACCTCCTGAATTCAAGGTTTTACCCTTGTAATATTATAGTTCCACAAAAGGCAACTTTTATACATAACAAACAAAAAGACGAACTAAAAAGTTCGCCTTTATTATAAATAATTAGTTTTTCTTTGCAGGTTTTTTGCCAGCTGTTTTTGATGCGGCTTTCTTAGTTTGCTTTTCTTCCTTTTGAGCTTCTTCAAGAAGGTCATAATATTTGTCAAATACAGCGATAGCAATTTCTTCATCCTCTTCAACTCTGATTACAGAATTGCCTGCTTCGTCAGTATCAACTAAAAATACGATTGCCTCGTCTTCACCGATACCATCAATTTTGTCAAGTGGCTTTAAAACAACATAAAGTCTGTTTTCTTTTCTAACTTCATGTGGAATAACTGCAACTTGTTCAAATGTTAATTGTTTCCCCTTTTCGTCCATAAGAACGATTGGTTCTTTATTATCTTGATCGAGTAATACGTCAAGTAAATCTAATGGCTTTTCTTCTTTAACTTCTTTTTTAACTTCTTTTTCTGCCA
>CADBOH010000047.1 GCA_902796285.1 uncultured Eubacteriales bacterium
TATTGTAATTGTTTAATAACTTTTGGTCATCTTTATCAATATAATTCAGCCCATAGACTTGACAATCTCTATCAAGAAAACCAAAACTTTCAAGCATCTCAACAGGTGAAATTTTGTACTTATTTACAAGTTTGCCAACCTCTTCTAAATCCTGGCCAAGTTTAATTATAAGTCCACATTTTGAAAGAGCAACAAACTCAGAAACTTCTGATAGAAAATTTGGGCTATATTCAGACAAATTGTCAAGCTCAACAACCAGTCGTTCGCCTATCAACGCACTTGTTGGCAACAAGCTTATTTGCTCCGCATCAACAACTTCCTTTCCTGCTATATTATATTTATCAAGCGCCCACCTACCAACACCAAATCGTGGCACTTTTATATTTAAAAACTCAACACCCGCCATGATGTTTTTAACAACGCTATATTCACATAACGTTTTTAACTCTTCATCATTAAGCATGTTTATGTCATATTTACTAGGGTCAACAAATTCACCAAGCGCGCAGTACACTGCATCACAGTAATTATTTTTAAACCCCTTTAATTTAACTTTACTTTCTTGTTGCATAAAATCCCTTATATAGTTAAATTATACTATAAAATATATTTATAAATCAAATGATTAGCCAACAATGCAAAAATTTTATGTGGTAATTTATAATAAAAAAGACCAACTCAGTTTGGTCTTTTTGCTTCAAATATTTTTTTTAACGCATTTTTAGCAGCCTCAGTGCCCGCTATCGCCCCCTGTCCAACTGCAACAGAAACTTGTCTAAGAACGGGATCTGTGATATCCCCGCAGGCATAAACACCATCTATTGCCGTTTGCATTTTATCATTTACTTCTATGTATCCATTTTTGTTTAAAGTTATTTTGTCTTTAAGCATATCTGTCATAGGCTTTCGTCCAACAGCAACAAAAACGGCATCAACATTAAGTTTTTTACTCTCTCCATCTTGATCATAGATTAAAGACTTAACACTATCTTCACCTTCAATCTTTTTTGAAAGTGAATTTTGGTGAACAAAAATATTCCCTTTTTCATTTATATCCAAAAATGTATAATTATGCATTTTTAGTTCTTCCTTTGCAACGATATGAACCTCTTTTGCAATAGAACTTAAATAAAGTGCATCGGAAATTGCAGAGTCCCCAGAGCCAACAACAGCAACGATTTTTGACTTAAAAAATCTTCCATCACATACTGCACAGTAACTCACGCCACTGCCCACAAATTTCTTTTCACCATCAATATTAAGCTCTCTATAATTGCTGCCTAGGGCAAGGATCACAGAATAGGCCTCGTATTTTTCTTTTTTGCCAACAACCATTTTTTTATTGCCGCTAAAATCAAAATCAACAACTTCATCATATATAACTGGGATGTCCAGCATTGATGTATGCTTGGCAAAATCATCAGCAAGCTGAGGACCAAGCACACTTGAAAAACCAGGATAATTTTCAATCTCTCCTATTATATTAAGTTGCCCACCTAGTGCAATCTTTTCTATTATGGCAACACTTCTACCCGCTCTTTTTGCATATATAGCAGCCGTTATCCCCGCAGGCCCTCCACCAACAATTAATACATCAAACATAGTTTTCTCCTTTTATTATTATATACGATATTAACTTAATTAGCAAATGATTTTAATCAAATCTTTGCAAAGAAAAAAGCATATTGTTTAAATATGCTTTTGTTATTAAAATATAATTATCTCTTGCTGAATTGTGATGATTTTCTAGCTTTCTTAAGACCGTATTTCTTTCTTTCCTTCATTCTTGAGTCACGAGTAAGAAGTCCTGCAGTTTTAAGTTCTTTTTTATACATTTCATCAGCTTTAACAAGTGCTCTTGCAATACCATGGCAAATAGCACCTGCTTGACCAGAAATTCCACCACCAACTACTCTTGCAATAACATCATATTTACCAGCTGTTCCAGTAACTTCAAATGGTTGGCTAGCAACAAGTAAAAGTGTATCTCTTTGTAAGTATTCACCCATTTCTCTTCCGTTAACTGTGCATTTGCCAGTTCCTGGGAATAATCTTACTCTAGCAACTGATTTCTTTCTTCTGCCAGTTGCAATAATTTGGCTTACTGCCTTAACTGACTTTGTTTTCTTTTCTGCCATTATTCTCTAACTCCTTTTACTTCAACAACTTCTGGTTTTTGTGCTGCATGATCATGCTCTGCACCTTTGTAAATATGAAGTCTTGTAATTTGTTTTCTACCAATAGCGTTCTTAGGCAACATACCCTTTACAGCAACTCTAAATGCTTTTGGTGAATCGTTTGCCATAAGTGTGGCATAGTCAACTTCTTTAAGTCCACCAATATATCCTGTGTGCCATCTAAGTTTCTTGTCAGTGAGCTTGTTTCCAGTAAGAACAGCTTTGTCTGAGTTGAGAACGATAACAAAATCGCCACAGTCTACATGAGGAGTATAAAGAGTTTTCTTTTTTCCTGTTAAAATATCTGCAACTACTGTGGCCACTCTACCAAGAGGCACACCAGCTGCGTCTACAACAAACCATTTTCTTTCAATGTCTGTTGATTTTGGCATATATGTTTTCATTTAATTTCCTCCGTTTATTGTATCCCAAAAGGCAACACATGGTTTGTGGGGCTAGTACAAACTTTCTTTGCCATATTTAAAGACTTTTATATTTTATATAATTAGAGCCCATTTGTCAAGTATTTTTACTTAAATTTTATAAAATTTTTACATGTCAACACTTTGCATTATGTTTGCAAGATTCTACGAATTATAAACAGCGCATAATTATGCATTATGTTGCATAAAAAATCATAATTTTTTTATATTTTTATTACAAAAAAGTGTTGACAAAGTGCTTAATATATATTATAATATAATTAACATGTAAGTTTTACTCAATATATTGTTGCACAAAAAGTGCATTTTAATTATAACGACTGACCGCAATTTGGTAAACTTATTTGTTAAAATAATACATACGTCAACTTTTGACAAATGTGAATTTCTTAAAAACTATAACATGGACAACCCATGTGATCATATATACAACTTAATAGAGTCAAAAGTAAAAGTATGTGTTACCCTAAAAGGAAACACAGAGTGACTGAAATAATAGAAAAAACTTCTGCTGGCGATTTTGATCAAGCGCAGAATGATAGTATAAAAATGGATAACCAAACTAAAAGAGACACAGATGAAAATAGTGCCCCTGTTTTTGTTGAAAAGCATACTACAAAACGTACAAGCTTAAAAAAGATGAAAAAAGAGCTCGAATACGAAAGCGAAGGTTATAAAAAGAAAACTTTTGCTCACCGCATGAAAACACTTGCAATTCTTGTATCGCTTGCAATATTTACTGGTTGTGGGCTTGGCGTTTGGTACTATAATACAATGCTTAAAAGCAATATGGACTGGGATACTTTGTTTGCTCAAGCAGACACATATATGCCTGACTATAACAAAACTTTTGCAGATAACTTTTCGATTTCAAATGTTGTAGATAAATCTTGGGTTCAAAGCGCCCATCTACAAGGCAAAACACCAGACAAGGTTTCTGCCATTGACAATTTTGTACTAGCAGACTTCAACGCAACCCACTCATCAACTTTTTCGT
Source organism: uncultured Eubacteriales bacterium (assembly GCA_902796285.1). Taxonomy (GTDB): domain Bacteria; phylum Bacillota; class Clostridia; order Christensenellales; family UBA1242; genus Caccovivens. Next base: position 3,618 of record CADBOH010000047.1, read on the forward strand.
CAATTAGTCATGGCAAAGTTGTTACATTGGGAATAAACCAAGTGGTTTATAGCGAAAAGCTATTTGATGGCAACGCGTACAGCTTTTCTGGAATAAGTAGCGGCGTTGTAACAGTTATGAACCTTGATTACCATCAAAAAAACAGCCCTAAGGTGCTAAATTACACAGGCAAGAAAAATGGCGAGTCAATTTCTTGGTCACAATCTGGCGAGATGACGTATGACGCTTATAAAGATTATGTTGGCGTGCCATTATCACAAACTCATCCTTACATCGTTTCAACAAAAACCGTTAAGGAAGCAAGTGAAGTAACTTACGATGAAATGAGTGGTAACTACAACTTTACACTAGTGCTTGACAATGTTCTTGGAGCAATAAATTACACAAAACAGGTTAGAAAAAATGGTGGACTCGGGTCATATCCAGAATTTACCAATATAACCCTAACCGTTACAATAGATAGCAATTGGAATTTTGTTTCAATCCATGCAAAAGAATATTATTCCGCCATAGCCTACGGAATGAAAGTTGGATGCGATTCTTTGCTAACTTACGATTACACTTTTGATAGCGACATCATTTTACCAGTTTAAAATAAAAGGATATTTTATGAGAAAGATAAAGAAAATTTTTAAATATTTGTCTTATTCATTGCTGTTTTTGATAATAGCCATAGGTTCAGCCTACGGTGTTATTACCATGTCCTTAAATAATGCCGCAAACAAATCTAATAGATCTGCAGGAACTGCTGAAAGTCAGATTCCTGAAGAAATAACAAGCATTGTAAACAACTTTATGACAAGTGACGCAATAGAAGCAAACTTACAAGTGGATGTTTCTTCCGCCGAACAAGATATTTGCATAACAATAAACAATGGCAAGGTTGACTTATCAAACGGCATTGACAATTTAGTGGTAAATGCGGATATATCGGTTAAAATGTTATCTTTAAATAACCAAATCGAACTCGGTTTTTGCTATGAGGATGGCTGTGTGTATTTGGATGGATTTAATAACAAGTTTAAACTTGAAACCAAAAATTTACTCTCATCTATTGAGAATATTACAAGCCTTTTAAATATTGAAATGCCTTCACTTGGCGGACTGGATATGGGCGCTCTTGACATGAATGCTTTGCTTGGGACACTCAAAGTTTCAAATGAAAAACAAACAGAAAATGGAATTTCACTTGATATAGAAATTCCTGCGGTTGGAGCATCTATCAACCTGCAATGTGATAAAGACTATAAACTTCAAAACTTAAATATACCAACCATCGAGTTTAACGGAATATCTATTTCAGTAAATGGCCAACTTGATTACCCTAACGAAGTTGTGATCAAAGAACTTGTTAAAGATGAGTATATAAATCTTTCAAGTGCTCTTGATTACACAAAAAATCTAAAATCTCTAATCAAAAAGCCACTTGCATTCAACTATACACTAAACTATCTCGGTAGTAACTTTGATGGCGAAATGGTGGTTGATTTAGAGCAATTAAGATTGATGGCAAATATTGATCTTGGTGAAACTAAACCTACCTTACTTTTGATTGACAATGTTTTATATGTTGAAATTGGCAATCTCTACTTAAAATTTGCACTTGCTGATATAGAAAAACTACAACCAATCTTAGATAATTTAAATATCGCTTTTCCACTTAGAGAAGTTACAAATCTTCTTAATCAATATAAGGCAAACGGAATCGAAGCCTTAATTGGACTTTTAGGCAAAGCAAAATTTGATTTAACTAATATCGATCTTTCAGTTTTAAGCAATATTGCTTCTAGTGAACAAGACCTTGAAATTACTATTGAAAATTTAGGAACTATTTCTCTTAAATCAAACGAAAATGGAATTGAAAGTGCTTCAATAAAATCATCAAATTTAAATCTTTCACTCAGATTTACAGAAGCTCGTGAATTTAAACTTAACAAGAAGCAGTCACAATATTTTGACCTTTCAACCCTTTTGCCTTTTGCTGAAAAATTATCTCAGATAATAGGCAACAAATATGTTGATGGCAATGCTGTAATCAACTACAAAGGATTAAACATAACAGCAAATTATAAAGCTATTTTCGATCAAAACTTATTCGTAGAAGCAAACATCAACTTGCTTGGAAAGGATATATCTCTTATTTACAAAGATAAACAAGTTTTTGTGGCTTTTTCAAACACATTTATTAAGTTAAACACAGCAAACTTACAAGAAATTCTAAATCAAATATCAAACAATTTTGATGTTGATTTTGCAGATACACTTTCAAGCGTTTTAGCGGTTTTTGACCAATCAAAATCAGCACTAATGATAAGATCATTTATTCAAAGAAATGACGGTGTTGAGTTGAAACTTGCTGGTGGATCAAGATTATTCTTAACTAGCCAAGATAGCAAAGTTGAAATCAAGTTAATTGATGAAAATTTAAACATAACAGGATCATTAAATTCAGCAAGTAATGTTATAGTTTCAAATGTTGAAGAAGACAGGTATGTTGATATTGAAAAACTCCTTCCAACTATTGCTAATATTACCAACTACATCATCAATCAAAAACTATACTTAAAATACTCTGCAACAGCAACCGACCTTGCTATAAACGGCGGGTTTAATCTTGACAAAAACAACCTACTATTTGTATGCAACTTAAATTATAAAGGCGTGCAAGGCACAATAGGAATATCAAATGGCAAAATATATTTGACAGTAGAAAACATGAACTTTGCGTTTGATTTGAGCGATTTTGACAAAGTAAAAACTTTGCTTTTAAATCACTTTAACGTTGATTTAAACCAAATTGATCAAACTTTGATTGAAAAAACTGGTATAAGTATAAGCGAAATAATAGCATTTGCAAGTGGAGAAAGAAATCTTAAAATCAGACAACCATCTTTAAACGATATTTTAAACATCATTGAAAGTTATCTTGGTAACATCGAGATAGAACTTACACCAAATTATTTAAATGTTGTTTACAATGATTTAAATGCATGTTTGAATTTTAATAACAACATGATCACAGATGCATCGCTTTCTTATAATGACATGCGTGCATCACTTTCAATACTTAATAAACCATACTCATATAAGTTTAACAAACAATATGTAGACCTTGGCAAGATAGTTACACTTGTCGATGACTTCATGAGTTATATTGAAGAAGGCAAAATAGCTATTGGCGCGAACTTTACCTCTTCAAATGGCGGCTCAATTACCGCAAATGCACAAATTGATAAAACACAAACTTTTAGATTAAGCGCAGAAATATCATCTACTTTAAAGGAACACTTTGACGCTTCTATTGAAATTGAAAACGAAACAACTTACCTTAATCTAAATGGAATACTGCTTAAATTAAGCAACAAAAGCCTTAAAGAAATCTTGTTTGTCGCTCTTGAATTGTTTAATATCAACGCAAATGCATTTGACATGTTTAAAAATGTCAACATGAATATGGATTTGACCGAACTTAAACGTTGCCTTCCAAATATGGATACTAGCGAAGCCTTAGACATAATAAAAATGGTTAAGTCGTTTAAAAAGGTGTCAAATGATTATGTTATAAAATTTGATGGTTCAAAACTTTTAAACAACCAAAGCGCATCAAATATTACTCTTACCATCAAAACCAACGGTGCAAGACTTGTTGCCATTAAGGTTGAAAATCTTTATACTTCAAGCTTAAATGAATGCTTTAATGGTGAAATAACGTTTAATAATCTACTAAATATCAAAAATGTAAACAAAGATTTATCTTATATTGATATTTCAAATTCAAGCGAACTTGTTAAAGCCATTGTAAACATGTCAAAAATCAAGACATTTAATATTAAAGGCGATCTTGATTTGCAAGGCAATTTGATTGGAATAAAGATAAACAAAAGTATTGGTTTTGACATAAAAATAAACATAACAAACGATCACAAGATTGAAGTTTACGGTGTGATTGGCGCAATACCTACCCTAATCGGTGTAAATAACGATGTGCCTTACGCCGCAGGAGACACTAATAGCGGATCAAACAGATACCTAAGTTTCTATTATAAAGATGGATATGTATATCTTTATAGATCAGAAACAATACATGTATTCTTTGGAGCTGGCAGCAGATCATATGAAAAATGCGTTAAAGTATCTTTATCAACGCTTTTAAATGATCCTCTAAAATTTTTGCAGTACGGAATTGGATTTACTGACAGCATCATGGATGAAATAAAAGCTAGTTCACAAAAAGCCAAAAACAGAGAAAAGCCTATGGATTTCTCAAAGATTATAAGCTCTTTTACTTCAACAAAAACAAGTTATAATTTAGAGCTTAATATGGCAGAAATTTTAAACAACAAAGATATTGATAAACTTTCAATTTCACTTAAATTATTAAAAGATGGAAACAGCAAGAGCTATATATCTGGCGCAACATTTAATCTTTCGATTCCATTATCAAAAGCCTTCTCATTAAAATTGTCAAGCAACAATATTAAGCTAACAAATTATGGCGGCGAAATTGATATGTCACAATACTATTCATACACTTCAAACTATAAATATGCTGAGGGAGAATACTGGGAAGCATCAAAAGGAGATTGGAAAATGGCAGGACAAACCACAACAACAATAACATTTGAAACAAATAGCCACTACGTATTAAATACAATCACAAATAAGGCAGGAGCACATGTTGATTTGCCAGTTTTAAATTCATACTCATTTAGAAATGGCGACTATAAAACATACAGAACTTTTGCTGGTTGGTACACCGATGCAAACTTAAAAAATAAGTTTGAACAATCTATAATGCCTGGATTTGATTTAACCCTCTACGCTAAGTGGGATGAAAGAGTTGAAAGAGTTTACACATATGAAGATTTGATAATCTAAAAAAAAGACGGAATTATCCGTCTTTTTTAATATGGTATATATCCAAAAGGTTTTATCCTTTCGGCAACTATTTCAACCCAAAACACATTTTTGTTGTTCTCTTTTTTAAATCTTACTTTTATATCGTCTTTTAAAGACACATAATTTGTTACAATAGGCTCAATCTCATTTTTAAGTATGTCACAAATCTGTTGCGGGTCAGTCAGTTTGTCTTTATCTAAAATATACTCCATCCTCTCGCTTATTTTATAATCCATTTCACCCTCTCTAAACGTGCTTTTTGATATTTCTTTTAAAATATCCCAATAGCCCACGATACTTGTATGTACAATCAAAAATTTTCTTAGAACCATTATGAATATTTTCGCTAAGCA
>CADBOH010000048.1 GCA_902796285.1 uncultured Eubacteriales bacterium
AGAAATAAGCACACAGGCTTATTTCATTTACGCGTCGCCCCTTCCACCCCTGCCATTTAGCCCTGTTGGGCTTTTTTTGTGGAAGTAATCGAACCCAACGGGCTCGACCCTTGTCGGGCGGACCGCGAACAAGTCGCTCCCGGCTTTGGCTAGAAATAAGCACACAGGCTTATTTCATTTACGCGTCGCCCCTTCCACCCCTGCCATTATTGCCCAATCGGGCTTTTTTTTTGTGGAAGTAATCGAACAAGTTCGACCCTGTCGGGCGGACCGCGAACAAGTCGCTCAATGAACAAACAATAAAAGCCCCTAAAATGTTTAGGGGCTTTTAAAATCCTAAAGAAATAAGTATTGCTCTATTAACCTCTTGCATTTTTTCTTGCGAAAGCATTGTAACTTTATGTTGCAGTCTTCTTTTGTCAAGCGTTCTTATCTGTTCAAGCAAGGCTACAGAGTCCTTTGGTAAATTGTATTGTTCGGCTGAAAGTTCAATATGTGTTGGAAGTTTGGCTTTTGATAGTTGGCTGGTTATTGCAGAGACAATAACTGTTGGTGAATATTTATTGCCTATGTCATTTTGAAGTATAAGCACAGGACGAACGCCACCCTGTTCACTACCAACAACAGGGCTAAGGTCAGCATAGTAAATTTCACCTCTTTTTATTTGTTCTTCCATTCTGCTCCAATTTAAAGTAATCACAAAGTTCACAAACTTCCATAAAAGAAAGTTCATCGTAAATTTTTGCAAGCTCTTCTACTATCATACTATGTTGAAATTCGTCAAAATTTGCATGAAAGAGGCTAAAATAATTTCTATTTTCTCTTTCTTTTGCCCCAACATATTCATTGAGCTCTGCTTTATATTTATCTTGCATAATTATCTCCATAAAACAAAAGTTTAAACTTAGTGTAAATAAAAACTGCTTTTATATACAAAAAAACTCCTTCAAATGAGGAGTAATTTTTTATCTTTTATTTTTCAAGTTGTTCCCATGCATGTGCAATATCATCAAAACTGAATCCTTTACCTGCAAGATGATTATAAAATTTTTGTTTTGTTTTTATATCAAATTCCCTGTTTTTCATATATTTTTGGGCGATTTTAAGGCAATTTTCTCTTTCTGCATCATCATCAATCAATTTTTCAAGCGCTGCATTGATTATATTTTCATTGACGCCTTTGGAAAGTAAATCATATTTCATTTTTCTTTTGCTTTTGCTGTTTAGATATGAAGAGATATAGTTTTCACAAAAACTCTCATCATTAATATATCCATATTCTTTTATTTTTTTTACGCCGTAATCAACGCACTCTTTTGTGTACCCTTTTGAATATAAATAGTCTTTAAGCATTTTTTCCGTCTTCATGCTCTTTTCTAGCACAGCCAACCCACGATTAAAGCAAGCATAATTACCATTTTCGGTCTTTAAATTATCAAAAAACTCTTCGTCATAAGACTGCCCTGTTTTAAGACAGTATCTTGCCAAAATCTCCGCCTCATATATGCCAAAAAACTCATCATCCAAATATAGATAATACCTCTCGCCTTTGCCTATTTTTTTTATTTCAGTTATAATTTTCAAGTTTGTCTCCTAACTTAATAAGTCGGCTGCCACAGAAGAATATGCTCTTGCAAGTCCTCCTGCCCCAAGTTTTATTCCACCAAAATAACGCACAACAATAACACACATATTTTGTGCTTCTTTTTTTTGCATCACAGAAAGAATAGGTCTACCGGCTGTTCCGCTTGGCTCTCCGTCATCAACTGCTCTTTCGCAAAAAGGTGTTATCATTCTGCAAGCATAACAAATATGTGTTGATTTTTTATGTTCTTTTTTAAGCCCCGCAACAAAATCCTTAACCTCGCCTTCTGTGCTACATTCTATCAAAAATCCATAAAATTTTGATTTTTTCTCGATAATTTCATTGGTTTTTAATAATTTCATTTTAAAATTACCTTTATAAAACTCTTTTTACCCTTCTTTAAGAGTATTGAGCCGTTTGCAAAATCCTTTAATTCTATTGTCCTTGAAAAAGAATCAACTTTATTTCCATCAATTGAAATTGCATTACCTTCAATTAATCTTCTTCCTTCGCTCTTTGATGAAGCAAGTTTGGTCATCGCTAGAAGTTCGCAGATATTCAATCCACCTTCAACCTGCGCGCTGTCAACCTCAAATTCAGGTGCATCATTGCCTCCTTGGGTGAATAAGTTTTCACTCATGTCTCTTGCTTTAATTGCATCCTCTTCGCCTCGAACGAACTTTGTTATCTCATAGCAAAGAGCTTTTTTAGCTTTAACGATATCTTCGCTTATCATTCGGCGAACTTCTGCCATAGGAATATCAGTAAAGAGAGCAAACATCATTTCTACACACGCATCTGGGGTTTGATAAATGCCCTGATAGAAGTCGTATGCAGAAATTTTGTCTTTGTTAATCCAAATTGCACCTTTTTCTGTCTTCCCCATCTTTTTGCCTTCTGGAGTAAGAAGCAACGGATTTGTTGCACCAATTAAGTTTACATTTGTGCCATTTTGAAAATTAAGTTTTCTTTGAAGCTCAACGCCTGCAACGATATTACCCCATTGGTCTCCACCACCATATTGAAGTGTGCAGCCATACTCACGGTTTAAGTGAACAAAATCATATGCCTGCATAAGCATATACCCCATTTCAAAGAAGGTAAGTCCGCCTTCTTCAAGACGATTGCTATAAATCTCGTTTGAAAGCATCTTATTAACATTAAAATGAACACCAACGTCTCTCATAAAGTTTATATAGTCATAGCCCTTAAACCAATCTGCATTGTTAACAATGATTGCTGGATTTTCTCCTTCAAAATCAAGAAAAACCTTTAATGTTTCCTTTATTTTGGCAATATTTTCATCAATTGACTTCCTATCAAGCAGTTTTCTCATCTCAGTTCTTCCAGAAGGATCACCAATGCCTGCCGTTGCACCACCCATTAAAATAAGAACTTTATGTCCCGCCTTTTGAAATCTTCTTAAAATGCAATATGGAACGCAGTGCCCAATATGAAGAGAATCCATAGTTGGATCCGTGCCCTCATACACTGTGATCGGCTGTCCGCTTTCTAGCATTTTTTGAAAGCCTTCAATATCTGTGCATTGATACAAAAGCCCTCTTTCTTTTAATGTTTTAAATAAATTTTTATCTGTCATAATTTTCTCCTTCTATTTCTGTCTCTTTTCAATAATTACTTGTGCCAAAATCATTTTTTGCTTAGTCATGTATTGTAATTTAAATTTGCATAATTATTAAAACAAAAAAGCACGCTTGTCTTTTAGGACGAAGCGTGCTGCTCGTGGTACCACCTAAATTTAGTTAAACTTTAAGATTTCTCGGCTACGCTCGAAATGACAATAAAATTTTAACCCTTGTTTGTTAATTCGCTTAACATTGCGCAAAACTTGAAATAAGTGTAATTCATTTTAAATCATCTTTTGGGTTTTCACCAAGCCACCCTATCTCTGAAAGCACAATTTAAAACTACTAAAATTATCCCACCATTTTGATTATGATTTAATTTTATTTATTTTTAATTATTTGTCAAGTTATTTAGCAAAATTTTAAAATCTGCCCTCAAAAAGAGCATTTTTACCAAGTTCTTCTTCAATTCTTAAAAGTTGATTGTATTTGCAAACTCTATCTGTTCTTGAAGGAGCACCAGTTTTGATTTGTTTTGCATTCATTGCAACGGCAAGGTCAGCGATTGTTGTGTCCTCGGTTTCGCCAGATCTATGAGAAATAACCGCTGTATATCCATTTGCTTTTGCAAGATTTATTGCGTCAATTGTTTCTGATAATGAACCAATTTGGTTGAGTTTGACTAAGATTGAATTTGCGACACCTAATGTAATACCTTTCTTTAATCTTTCAACATTTGTAACAAATAGGTCATCACCAACCAGTTGAACATTTTGCCCAAGTTTTTCAGTTAACACCTTCCAGCCTTCCCAATCCTCTTCAGCAAGCCCATCTTCAATAGAAATGATTGGATATTTTTTGCAAAGTTTTTCATAGTATGAAACAAGCCCCTTTGAAGTGTAAACTTCACCTGTTTTCCAAAAATAATATTTGCCTGCCTTACCGATTTTTTCAGCTTCGTTATACATCTCACTTGAAGCAACATCCATTGCAATTGCGATATCATCTCCAGGTTTATATCCAGCCTTTTTAATGGCTTCTACAATAACCTTTAATCCCTCTTCATCGTTTTCAAGTTTTGGCGCAAATCCACCTTCATCTCCCACAGCAGTAACAAGATTTCTATCTTTTAAAACTTTTTTAAGATTATGGAATACCTCTGTGCACATTTTAAGCGCTTCTGACCAAGTTTTTGCCCCAACAGGAACAATCATAAACTCTTGGCAGTTAAGATTGCTATCGGCATGCTTGCCACCATTTAAAATATTCATCATAGGTCTTGGAAGGTAATATTCCTTCTCGTTAGTTCCAGCAAGTTTTCTTAAATACTTATAAAGTGAAACTTTCTCTGTGTTTGCTGCTGCCTTTGCAACTGCAAGAGATACTCCAAGTATGGCGTTTGCACCAAGTTTACCCTTATTTTTTGTGCCATCAAGCTTGTTCATAATATTATCAATTTTTCTTTGATTGAAAGCATTTTCACCGACAAGAGCCTTTGCAATAATTTTGTTGACATTGTTTACTGCTTTATAAACAGATTTGCCCATATATTCACTTCCACCATCTCTTAATTCAACAGCCTCAAATGCTCCTGTTGACGCTCCGGATGGCACTCCTGCTCGACCCAAAACACCATTTTCAAGAACAACATCCACCTCAACAGTTGGGTTTCCTCTTGAATCTAGTATTTGTCTTGCTTTGATTTTTTTGATTTTTTCTATTTTCATATTTTCACCTCTTTGATATTATATACCTTTTGCAATTTTTATCAAAACAAAAGCATTGACTTAATTATAAAAATTTTATATAATTTATCCAAGTGAGGACAAATGAAAATAAGAAGAAGTTGGTATGAACTTTTAAAAGAGGAATTTGAGAAAGATTACTTTAAAAACCTTCAAAATTTCATCGATTATGAGTACTCTCATTATGAGGTTTATCCTAAGCAAGACAACATTTTTAATGCAATAAATCATGTGGCTTTTGATGATGTGAAAGTTGTCATTATTGGTCAGGACCCATATCATGAGCCAGGTCAAGCACAAGGACTTTCTTTTTCAGTGCCTGAAAACATTGAAATTCCACCTTCACTTGTAAACATCATGAAGGAAATTGAAAGCGATCTTGGTATTCAATGTCAAAAAAATGGCAATCTTGAAAGATGGGCGCGTCAAGGCGTGCTACTTTTAAATACTGTTTTAACCGTTAGGCGTGGGCAAGCAAACTCTCACAAGGATAAGGGATGGGAAAAGTTGACACGCAAAATTATTGAACTGCTCGGCAAAAGAGAAAAACCAATTGTATTCTTATTATGGGGTTCTTATGCTCAAAGCTACTCTGATTTGATTGGAGAGCAACACTTGATTCTAAAAGCCCCTCATACAAGTCCACTCTCGGCATATCGAGGATTCTTTGGATGCAAACACTTTTCAAAATGTAACAACTTTCTTATTA
>CADBOH010000049.1 GCA_902796285.1 uncultured Eubacteriales bacterium
ACACATGCTGGTGTGGCGGAATGGCAGACGCACGGGACTTAAAATCCCGAGGTGGCAACACCGTGTGGGTTCGACTCCCACCACCAGCACCAAAAAGGCTCTTTGTGGGTCTTTTTTTATAGAACAAAACATAAACCTCTTAACAAAAAACAAAATGCATTTAGCAAAAATGAATTAAAATAAAATCAGGCACAATTGCCTGATTTTATGTTGTAATAGAACATCTCTCATTGCAACAAATATATAATACTTGATAATCTTTTGAAATTTCCCTAACTATTTGTTTTGCTATACCCATATTATGATCATCTAGGTTTACAAAAGTGTCATCAAGGATAATCATTGGCTTTTCTTTTTGATAAACTTCTTGGATCAAATTAATTCTCTGGCAGAAAGAAATAATATCTTGCACACCCTGGCTTGAGTATTCAAAATCCTTCATACCATAGTTGGTGTTTTCTTTAACTTTCCATGAGGTATCAACAACAAATTCTTGATTTGAAAAATTGAATTTTGAGAGAATATCCTTAAGTTTTTCATTAACAGGTACAACAAACCTCTCGCTTACATTTTCCTTAGCAGAAAGTAAGAAATCTCTTGTTGATTTTAAGATTGCCATTTTTTTATCAATCTGACAAATCAAGTCATTTTTTGCGTCTAATTCCCCTTGCAATTTTTCGTTCAACTCAATTTTTCTATCAATACTTTCAGTTATATTAACAATCTCATTTTCGCAAGATAAACGCTGCAATTTAATGTGTGTTGTTTGATCTTCAAGACCTTCAAGTTTTTGCCTGTCTGGCGCATTAAGCCCAGCAAAAAGCTTTAACTGATTACTTATTTCATTAATATCCTTTTGTAACGTTTTTGCTTGCTCATCATTGTCTTTTAACTGCTTATCCAAATCCTTTAAGTCGTTTTTTACATCTTTTGCAAGTCTGGCTCTTGAAATGGCAAAATATGAGAGAATAGCCAATCCAATAAATCCAATTATGCACAAAAGTCCAACGAGCAAATCAATTGCGCCCAAAGTTAAAACAACTACCATAACAAGTGTTAGTAAAATCGATGGAGAAAGAACAAAATATTTTAATTTTTTATTTCCATTTCCACCTTTCTTTGAAAATTTTTCATCCTTCAATTGATTTGATGCTTGCAAAACTTCACTTAACCTTTCATTCTGTTTTGTTAAATTTTCCTGCAATGCAATTTTCTTCTCAAAAGAGTGTGAAAGCAACTCAAATTGTTTGTTTTCCTCGTTTAATTGTGTTGAAAGATTACTTTCAGAATCTTTAAAATCCAAAAGTTGTTTTTTCACATCTTCCAGTTTTGTTTTTTCTTCATTTATCAAATTTTCATTATTTAAAATATTGTTTTTTAGCGATTCAAGTTCCTCTTTTTTAGGTCTTTCCTTTTTAAGCCCAGAGAATTTTGCATCAATAATTTTTATAGCTTGACTTATATTCTCCATATCGTTTTGAAATTTATTTAAGCCAGTCAAATTAGCCGTTATTTGAACGGTTGATGAACTTATAAAATTTAATTGAGGGAAAAGCGCTGTTACTTCAAAAGATTCTCGCCCAAGGCCAAACAATGCATCGCCGAGTCTCTCGCTTTCATATGTTACAATTTTGTTTGTTGCAAGATTTTTAAGTTCATAAAAGTCCCCTTCAGGAGTTTTTTCAAAATATCTAGTTATCCTATACGTTTCTCCATCTGTTTCATACTCAATGTAGCCCCCATATTTTCCACCTTGCCAAGGAAAATATTTTGGCCTTTCATATTTAAAATCATCTCCCCTTGATCGCGCTGGCATACTATAAAACATGGCTTTAATAAAAGCAGTGAGAGTGCTTTTGCCCCACCCATTTTCCTTATATAATACATTTAAGTGTTCGTTAAAATCAATATCAAAATTTGAGAGTTTGCCAAAATTTTCGATATGCAGTTTTTTTATTATCATATTGACAAATCCTCCCCATTTAACGCCTCAAGTCCTAGCCTACAAATAAGATTTTTTTCATCTTCTTCCATTTGAGAATTTTCAACAAGATTTATAAATTCAGCCTTAAACGAAAACACTTCATTTTTTAGTTTTTCAACATCAATCTTTATTCTACTTTTATCAACAATTTCAAAGTAAAATAGATGATTAAAAGACTGCGCAATAACATCAATATTTTTGTCAAGCCCCTCCTCATACTCACCTGTTAAAACAATTCTAACAAGATCATCATTTTTAACATCAGAGTTGAGTAAAATTTGTCTAATTTTGTTTAATATAGAATAGTAACCTTTTGAATCTGAAATATCACATTCACAAATCATGTATCTACGTTTTGCAAAAGGAACAAATTTGTACTCCAATTTTTTATCCAAAGAAATCTCAACATATCCTTTGTTGCCACACTCATCAAATCCATTTGAAAAAAGACTTCCACAATAAACATATGGAGTTTTTGCAACTTCAAATACCTTATATACATGTGTATGGCCTAATGCAACATAATCAAAATTGAAATTTTTAAATTTTTCTACGTTGATGTAGTCGTTATCAGTGGCATTTTCAATATTACCATGCAGAAGTAGAACATTCTTTTTCTTAGCACTAAAGTTTGCTTGTAAGTTTTCTAAGTTTGTATTACTCCAAAAAACAACATCACCAACTTCATACATAAAATTTTCTTTATTCAACACAACAAAATTGCTTGGTGTTGAGTCGTTTTGCATTATAAATTCGTCATGATTACCGTTAATATATATTACTGGCCTGCCAAAATCTTTTACCGCTTCAAAGAAAGATAATTTCAATTTGTTTGTAACAGTTTGAGCATGAAATAAGTCCCCACAAATTAGCACAACGTCAAAATCGTTTTGTTTTGCTACCGCAAAAAGATCTTGCACTTGCAAGATTGATTCGCTTCTCATTTGAGCTTGCTTTTCACTTGAAAGTCTGCCATTTTTAACACCCAAGTGAATATCAGCAGTATGTAAAATTTTCATTAATGCTCCTACAATGAATTATAACAAATTTAATCCTAATAGCAAAACAATAATTAAAATTTAACAAAAAACCACGGCTTTTTGCCGTGATTTTTTATATTAAACCAATATAAATTCTGCCATTTGTTGTCATGTTAATGTATTTAGTACCATTATTAATAACAAGTGGATTACTAAATGTTTTATCATAAAATTCAATTTTGATATTTGCTGACCCACGCAATTCCCCTTTTGAGTTTAGTGCTTTTAAAATAAATTTAAGTTCTGGCTTAACCCTTAAATTAACTTCACCTTTTTGTGAAATAAAATTAAGACTATCTAAAATATCAGTATTATTGTAGTTTACATTAATTTTCCCGGTTGGTGTTTTAACCCAAATATCATTTGAATTTGTG
>CADBOH010000050.1 GCA_902796285.1 uncultured Eubacteriales bacterium
GACGGACGGCTCAGTTTTTCTCTTAACCCCAAAAATCTTACGATTTTCAGGGGCCCCATTATTTGAGGCTATACTGCCTCGGTTTTTATTAAAAATTCATTAAACAAAAAATTGGCCTTCAAAAAAGCCAAATTTTTTATATATAATTGATAATGTTTTTTAATTTTCCTGTTTTTTTGCAAGCAGGTCAAGTTGATATTGATGACGCTTAAAGAAATCTTCCTTTTCTTTTAGGAAAGTGAGTTTTCTTGCACGTTTTTCATCAAGAACATCATAGAAAGGCAAGAAAATATTATTCCAGTCAAAGCATTTTTCTTTGTTTAACCCGATATAGTCAGCCACGTTTTCTGTTCCGCTTGGTGCAATAGGGTGGAGAAGTATGTTTGCAACAAAAATTCTTTGAAGAGTGTTTGCTGTAAGATTTGCTAAGTTTTCAGGAGTTGTTGCATTGTTAATTTCTTTTACCCAACACTTGTTGATGTTTCTAACAAACACATCAAGAGCATTGTATACTTGATGGAATTTTTTATCATACATAAATCTTTCAACATCGAGGATTGTTTTTTTACATTCTTCCATTGTTTGTTGTGATATTTCTCCGTTTGGGATAATACCATCAAAGTTGTTTTGAGTAGAGTAGAAAACCGTACGAAGAATTCTGTTGTAAACATTTGTAAGCAAATTACCTTCACTAACCATAGGATCTAAATCGTCTTCTTTTGCCTCAGGATCGAAAACTTTTGGGGCGAGAGAAACGTTGTTGTTAGTTAAGTTCATGGCAAGAAAGTGCATTCTAAACTGTTCTGGAGTGTAATATTTTAAAAACTCAGTTGCCATAGGTGGTTTAAGAGAGCCAGACGAACTAGCTTTTTGATTCATATATAAAATCGATTTAATTGGATTGATTTTTGTTATTTGAAGTTGACCTTCATCTGCATCGAGTTTTGGCTCTTTGCCTTGCATATATAGGAAAAGTGCTTGTTGCGCTGGGCCATAGAAATAAAGATTGTCTTCGCCTAAGAACTGATACACCTTTGCATTTTTGCTACACCAGAATTTTTTCCACTCATTTTCTTCTTTGCCAATGCTTTCAAGATAAGCTTTTGTAAAGGTGATTGGAGCCCATAAGCTTTCTGGCCAAACGTAGAAAGTTTGATCCTTTATTCCATCTATTTCTGGGCATGGA
The DNA here is from genome assembly GCA_902796285.1 of uncultured Eubacteriales bacterium. Taxonomy (GTDB): domain Bacteria; phylum Bacillota; class Clostridia; order Christensenellales; family UBA1242; genus Caccovivens. Next base: position 1,187 of record CADBOH010000050.1, read on the forward strand.
ACACCCCAAGATATATCTCCTGTCAATCTAAATGGAGTAAGTGTTTTTCCCGTTCTGTATCTAATATCATTTTGAGCTAGTATTTCACATGCTTTTTCTCTTTCTTCAAGTTTTTCAAAAACAATTGTCATGCTTGGTGCTTTTTCGTTGCGTTCAAGTTCAGTAAATTGTGGCAATTTGTCTTTTACACGTTCAAAAGCATCAAAAAATTCGCGTTTGATGTAGATTTCCGGTTTTTTAAAGAATTCTTTAATTTCTTTAACCATAAATGATGGGGTATCACTGTTTCTTGCAATTGAGTCAATCCACTCAGAAAGGATAGGAGTACATTTTTCAAGGTCAAAATATAGATTTTCAATTTTTTTGAGTTTTGGAGTTTCTCCACTCAGTGTGCTAATTGGATTTATTAAATCCTGTGGGAGATATTGATGCCCAAGATCACACTCATCTGCGTATCCCTTTTCACTTTGGCAGCCTTCAATAGGGCATTTTCCAACAACCTGGCGTCCATTAAGCAGACAATCAAATTTTTCATCATAAAATTGCCAAGATGAGTGCACAGAAACCATGCCTGCCTCATGCAATTTTTCAATAAAATATTTGCTTGTTTCTTTATGGATTTGTCCAGCACGTCCTATTGCAGAAGCACCATAAAAGTTAAACCCTATTTCAAAATCTTTAAAGATTTGTTTTTGTTTTAAGTGGTTTTCTTCAACATAATCGGCGATTGTCTTACCATCAAGTTTGCCTTCTTCCCTAAGTTTTCTATATGACTCCATGGCAGGTGAGCCATAACAGTCTGTTCCAGAAACAAAAACAACATTATCTTTGCCAATGCGGTCACGCATAAATCTTGCAAAAACATCTGCACGCAAAGTCATGCCAACGTGCCCATAATGCAATAATTTATTACCATATGGCATACCAGATGTTATAACCGCTCTTTCAGGGAATTGTGGTCTTGGTCTAACAAAATTTTCCATTTTTTACTCCTTATTTTCCTTTAAAAACGAAAGTTTATTCTTTATTCTTGTAAGTGCATTGTCAATACTTTTCTTTGAAATATTCATGCTTTTTGAAATTTCATTATAGTTAAAACCCTTTAAATAAAGTAAAAGCACTTTATATTCAAGGGATGATAACGAAGATTTTATTGCATCAAATATTTCTTTAACCTTTTCTTTTTCAAGAACCTGGTCTTCTGGGAGGGGAAGTGAAGATGGAACGATTATTTCCACTTCCTCTTCATCATCTTCGTTGTTATTTTTCTCCATAATAGGAAGGGCAGAGGATAAAACCTTGTTTTTTTCGCTACTTGCAACTCTTATAGCAGATTGAATTTGATTTCTTATACATGTTGTTGCAAATGTTTTAAATGAAGCATTTTTTTTGTCTTTAAAATTCATGATTGCTTTATAAAGCCCTATCATTCCTTCCTGCAAAATATCCTCAATATCACCACCAATAAGAAAATAACTACGCGATAGTTTGCTAATCAACGATTTGTATTTTGATAAAAGTTCATTAACGGCGTTTTCATCACCATTTTGTGCTTTAATTACAATTTCTTCATCAGTCATTTTTCACCTAATTTAACCTTTGTCTAACTACTTCGAAAACTACAATACCGCAGGCAACGGAGGCATTAAGAGAGTTTACTTTGCCGTTTAATGGGAGGGCAAGAACGCCATCACAATGCTCAATGATTGATTTTTTTACACCAAACCCCTCTGAACCAATAATTAGTGCAACGTCAATATTTAGATTTTGGCTGTATATTTCCTTTCCATTTGCTTCACAAGCAAACACAAACACACCATTATCTTTTAAGTAACTTATCGCATCTTTTAGGTTTGTTACTTTTGCAATTGGCATATTTGCGATTGCCCCAGTGCTTGTTCTTATAACGGTTTCATTTACCTGACATGCTCTATTTTTAGGTATAATAATTCCATCAACTCCGGCACATTCGCAAGAACGTATGATTGCACCAAAATTATGAGGGTCTTCAATCCCATCAAGAAGCACTATAAATGCCTTTTTGCCTTTTTCTTGTGATTTTTTCATAATATCTTCAATGCTTGAATAGTTAAAATCAACTGATTCAGCAATATATCCTTGGTGATGGCCAGTTTTTGATTTTTTATCCAGCACAACTCTTGGCACAAACTCAAATTTTACTTTATGTGCTACTGCCAAATTAATGATTTCATCTTTTCTGCCTTGATAACTTTTATCAACCATAACTTTATTGATAGTTAAGTTGTTTTCAAAAGCTTCTCTTATCGCGTTTTTTCCTTCAATATACATAATTTTACCTTTTATATGATAGAAATAGAAAAATTTAATATTTCATTAAGTCGATTTTGATCACCTTTCAAGTAGAGGTAACCTATAAGTATTTCAAAACTTGTTGCGTAGGCGTAATCTGCAGATGTTGCGTTTTTTGCTTGATGTTTTGGCTTTGCGTTTCTGCCACGCTTTACAATCTCAAGTTCCTCTTCATTAAGTAGGGGGATGAGTGCACCAATAACCTTTGCTTGAGTGGAAGCCTTGCAGTATTTGGCGGCTTCGTTGTGATAGTTATCCATTTTGTTTATACTTTTTTCAAGCACTTTTTCACGCACAAAAAGTGTGTGGATGCTATCCCCAATAAAAGCCAGTGGCAACAAGTTTGTCCTTTTCAATTTTTCCAATAATTCAATATTTTGCATAATTACACGTTAAATCTAAAAAGCATTACATCGCCATCTTGAACAACATAATCTTTTCCTTCAACTCTTACTTTTCCTTTTTCTTTTGCTTTTAAGTATGATCCTGCTTCCATTAGGTCGTTATAAGAAACAACCTCAGCTTTAATAAATCCCTTTTCAAAATCTGTGTGGATTTTTCCAGCAGCTGCAGGGGCTTTTGTGCCTTTTTTGATAGTCCATGCTCTAACTTCCTTTTCGCCCGCTGTCAAATAACTCATAAGTCCAAGAAGGTCGTAACTTGCAGTTACAAGTTTCTCAAGACCGCTTTCCTTAATTCCAAGTTCTTCCTTAAATACCTCGCGCTCTTCTTGTGGCAAAGAAGCAAGTTCTTCTTCGATTTTTGCAGATAGTGAAATAACCTTCGCTCCTTCCTTATCCGCAAAATCTTTGATTGCTTTTACAAATTTATTATCTTCTTTTCCAATATCATTTTCACTGATATTTGCAACATAAATAACCGGTTTTGCAGACAAAAGTTGAAGATTTTTAAGTATTTTAACTTCTTCTTCATCGTTTACTTCAACGCTTCTAGCAGGGAGGTTGTTTTCAAGAGCAGTTTTGATTTTTTCCATAAGATTAACGCCAGCTATAAGTGTTTTATCGCCAGTTTTAACGAGTTTTGCATCCTTTTCGTATTTTTTTGTAACCTGTTCTAAGTCTGCAAGCGCAAGTTCAAGGTTTATGATTTCAATATCACGTAGCGGATCGATAGAGCCATTTACGTGAATAATTTTTTCGTTTTCAAAAGCTCTTACAACGTGCACAATAGCATCAACCTCGCGAATATGACTTAAAAATTTGTTTCCAAGTCCTTCACCTTTGCTGGCACCTGCTACAAGCCCTGCAATATCAACAAATTCAATAGATGCGTGAGTGATTTTTTGTGTGTTGTAAAGTTTTCCAAGATTGTCAAGTCTTTCATCTGGAACGTCAACAATCCCAATATTTGGTTCAATAGTGCAGAAAGGGTAGTTTGCGCTTTCTGCCCCTGCATTAGTTATTGCATTAAAAAGTGTGCTTTTCCCTACGTTAGGGAGGCCAACAACTCCAATTTTCATTGTTTATCCTTTTAAAAACGGCAAAAGTTTAACACCAAAAGCGGTGTTAAACTTCTCCCATTTATCTTAATTATTCTTCGTTTTCTTTATCTTCAGTAATTTCAGTTTCCTTGTCAGTTTCAACAGTGTATTCTTGTTCGGTAGTAGCAACATTTGCCTCATGTTCCTTGCGAGCCTCATCTCTGCTAAGTTCTACGCCAACAATATGTCTAATTCCTTTGATATTTTCAAGAACCTTAGCGACAAATGAGTTGCTTGTGCGTGCTTTTTTCTTTGCTTTTTCTTCGTCTTTAGCCATGTCAGCACCAGATTTAGCTTTTCGTGCGTTTTCTGTTGCTTTATCAAGTGCATCACGCTGTTCAACCCATTTTTCACCCGTTTTTTCAACTGACTTTTTAAATACACTCTTTATTTGAGAAGAATTTTCTTTGCCCTTAAAGATGTCTTTAATAAATTTAGCGTTATTTTGAAGTCTTGCTTTAAGTCCGTTAAGTTTTTCTGGCAATTTATCAAATTCACCATTGATAATAAATTTGAATACTTCATCAATTTGCTCATCAGTATAATTAATTTCTTTTAGTCCAAGCACAGCATTGTAGGTTGTAGAAAGCAAACTATATTGTTCTTCAGTTACTTTCAAGCTCTCAATTGCTGTAACAGTATTTTGATCGAGTTTCTTTGCCTTTTGAGCTCTTTCTTTCTTAGTTTGTTTTTTAAGTGAACCAAGATATTCTTTAAGGTCGTCTGTTACTACATAAGATTCAAACATGTCAGTGAGCGTATCTTGCGCTAACTCAACAATAGGTGCAAGTTCTGGATGTTTTGAGAGTAGTGCAGTAGCAGAACCAGATTGAAGTTCTTTGATCACAGCCCTAAGATCCATCTCGCTGATTGATTCATCTTTAAGCATTTCTTCAAGAGATGCGATTATTGAAAGTTTTACATCAATGACTCTGACTTCATTTATCTGCATTGTGATTTGCTCATCTTTTTCACTTTGAGTAAGTTTTTTGATGTTTAAATCCATTTCATCATCAACCCCTGCTCGAAGAGTATCAAATACTCTTTGTCCACGTTCAATAGGGTTAATTGTTTTTGTAAGGTTTGCAAACATTTTTTGTTTTTGCTCATCGCTAGCACCCATAAATTCGGCACTTTCAAGCAATCTAACAATATCTTCAACTTTCATAAAATCTCTTTGCAAATTGCCTAGACTATAATATTTTTTAAAGTTCTTAGCCATGTCATCAAGCAATGTTTTAAAATTGTGATCATTGCAAAGCGTTAAAAGTTCGTCAAATTTATTGTTTACAACCAAACTTTCAAACTTTTTAAATGTCAGTTCAAATTCTTTGAGAATAGAATCGTTTATAACAAGTTGAACTCTTTCTTGCTCATCTGCGGTGAGTGTAATTTTAGGATCAGATTCTGCTGCATAAAGTTTTTCATAAATCTTTTTATCTAGTTTTTCAATTTCTGCTTGATTGATTTTTATATTAAACTTCTTGCAAAGATTTTCAAGTATTTTATCATTTGTTAGGGTAGGATCTTTACTCTTTAATTTAGCCATTTCCTCAATAAGCTTGTATCTATCAATTCCAAACTTCTTTACAAGATAATCAAATATGTCGTTATATTGCGTATCTTGCTCCTGTTTATCATGTTCAAGATAATATTCATATTGAGTTCTCACAAAGTTACCACCATTTACGGCTTCAAGAGGTTTAAGTTTGTTATCCGTTCTTGCTTGATTTAAGTCGTTTAAGTGTTTGGTGTGATCTCCAAATGCTCCTTCAAATCTCTGTTCAACAGTTTTTCCATCAATTTCTTTGGCATTATCAAGGTTAAATCGCTTTGCAATCTCATCAAATGTAGGTTGATTTGTGTCAACTCTGTCGCTTCCAATGGCATCACGCAAAGTTGCTGCAAAATCCTCAGCCCTCAAAGATTCTCCAAGATTTGCCATTATTTTTTGCTGTCTTTCTTCACTAAAATTTGATATCAATGTTTCTTGGCATGATTTTACAAGGCAAGCTTGAGTAAGTGTTTGTGCCGTCTTTTTTAATTCATCCTCAGATAATGCAATCCCAAGATTTTCACAATGTTTTTTAAATGCAGCACTACGTATTGCAAAATTAATGTTTGTTGTTTGTTTGTTGTTTCCATTAACTAAATTAACAAAAGCAAGAATTTTAATATAAACTTGTCTTTCATCGTTAATTTCATGCATTCTTTGCATTTTTTGGTCTTCATCGTAGCTAGGGTTGCTGTTTACTGTTTCTTCTTCAGCATCGAGGGCTGATTTTTTAATGCTAGCAGAAACGCTCATTATTGCAAGATATTCTTTTTCTTCTTTGCTAAATGAGTTTTTTAGTTTTTTGTAAGCCTCGTTATACTCTTCATAGTATTTTTCACCCTTGCTTTTAAATTCTTTAAGTTCAAGTCCCAGTTCGCTCTTTATTACATTAAAAGTCGTTTTGATTAATTGTTTGCTTTCTTTAGTACTAAATCTATACCAACTTTCATTAACATGGGCACATGCTTTGATTACTTCTGCAAGTTGAGTCTTTTCTGCATTAAGAGATACTTTTTGTTCATCAGAAGCCGTTTTAACCTCTTCATCTATCTGCTTAATTCTTTCAGTTGCTTCATTTTTAATAAGTTCATAATAAGCAAGATCAGTTGAATAATAGGTAGGATCATCCATATCTGGTTGAAGAGTTTGTCCTGGTTCGCCTTGATATAGGTTGTATTGTGTCTCTCCAATATTTTTATTGATATTTAAACTATCAGCCATTGATTCGATTCTTTCAAATGTTTGAATTAAACCATTCTGGCTATGAGTGATCATTTCGCTGGTTGCATTACCAAGCGCCTCTTCAATTTTTGTGTGCGATTCAACTTCACTAGAAAAATAATTTTCATTAATTAGCCAGTCGGCAACTTCGGCAGCTCGTGTATCAGCAAGTGCAGCGGCAGTGTATTGCATATTAAAATCAGTTGAGGCCTCTCTCAATGATTTTCCTGATGTTAACTCTCTTTGTGCATCTTCTTTTGTGCTATCTTCTGTAATAGATTTTACAGCAAAACCATACATTTTCAAATCTTCAATATTGTTTTCTGTGGTTTTGTGATCTTTTGCGATTTCAACAATTTTATTTGCATCTCGTTCTATTTCAGCTGATTTTTTAATAAATATCTCATACACATCAGCACGATCTTGCTCTGGGATATCACCAAGAACCTCAAATACTTTTTCTTGTGTAAGCTCATCAAGAGCAAGGTGTTTAAGTATGGTTACGCCATATCTTTCAACAACTCTTTTTCTTTTTTCTGAATCAAGCCCTTTGTAGCCTAGTATTCTGCCGATTTGGTCGTTTGTTCTGTTGCCAAGTGCAGCTTTTTGTTTGTTATAGAGATCATTTTCCTCATTTTGTGCTTGATTTAACGCAACAATTTTGCTTACAAAATCATCAAGGTTTTCACCATTTGCTTTGTTAAATAATTCTCTTATCGCTTCCTGATTTGCGCTAGCATCAAAATGGGTAAACATAAAGTCATTAATAAGTTGATCTCTATTTTCAGCATTGGCTGGATTGTTTATTTCATATATGGCTTTAACCATATCTTCTCTTTCAGCAAGGCCATTTAGTGACAAAAGGTGATCATGCCTACTTTGTAATGGCAAACCTGCAAGTTGAAGAAGATCGGTGCCTTTTCCAGATTCAAAAGCGCTTACTATGCTTTGTCTTGTATTGGCATCTGCGTCAGTAAATCTCGTTGTAATAAAATCATTTATTTGTCGTGTACGCTCGTCAGGGTCTTCGATTTGGTTTATTTGATCAAATGAATTAAGAAGGTCTTCTCTTGCTTTAAAGTCTCCTTCTTGAACAAATGAAATTCCATTTTGATCATAAGCTTCCATAAATCCCTTTGCAACAGGATTTCCGCCTTCAATTTCTGGGATTGATGAAACTCTTTCAACTTCAGTAGCAGCTTCCTTGCTGTTTGCAATCAAACTTTCAAGAGTATCTTCATCTTCAAGGAATTCTTTTGCCTGATGGTCATCGTATTCTGCAAGTTTTCTCTTTGCAGCTTGATATGGACTAAATTTAAATTGTTCAGCTGTTAGGCTTAATACTGTTCCGCCAAGGAATAAACTTCCCCCCAAAACAAGCATGATAGGCCCAATACCTGGGATAAGACTTGCAATTGCCATAAGTACACCAATAATTGCAAATGATGAAGCAAATGCTTCAACGGCTTTTTTGTGATCCTTTGGCTCAGCAGGTGGATCTTTATCTTCACTTCCGCCTTTTTCTTTTTGAGGTTCATCACCAGGTTTTTGTGGTTCATCGCCTCCAGGTGGAGGTGGTGGAGGAGGGGGATCAATAGTTTTTTCAGGTTCGTCTTGCAATGGTATGGCAATTTCTTTAGGGGCAGATTCTTGTCCGTTAATTATCAGCTCTGATCGATTACCAATCATTTCGGTAATATTTTCGTTTGCCTTTTTTCTTTTTTCAAACTCTTTTCTAGATATAGTTATAAAGTTACCATCTGTGTCTATGGCATCAACGTAGTCATAATTATAAGTTTGATTTTTTTCTGCGAATAATTTATCAAAATTTCTTTTGTCAGGAGGGTAGACGTTATATTGTCTGCCACCAAGGATTAAGCTTGTTTTTTCACCACTTGTTGTGCCTAATTGTTGATATAAATCATTGTTTAGCTTTGCTAGCACTTCCTCTGATAAAAGTTTTACAGCGTTTTCATTGGTGAACCTAATTGCTTCTCCAGGAATTAGGCTTTCTGTAATAGGGAAGTTATGGTATGTGGAATTTGCTGATTGCAAAACAAGACAAATCTTTCCGTCTTTACTAACAAACGAATAACTACGGCACATTTTAAAACTAGCTCCGCTATAGATATAAAGTTCGTTTTTAGGATTTTTAACCAGATAGAAAGGCCTGTTTCCGCCACCCAAATCCATATGTACAATGGTAAAACCTTTTCCAAATGTATAAACCTTATTTTTTTCAAGAGTATCACCAAAACTTTTAAAAAGATATAGCGGGATTGTGTTTGGTGCGCTAAAAAAGCCAAAACCACGATCTTCGACACTTAACATTTTTTCCAAAGTGCGAATGTTGATTTGTGCGTTCACACAACTTTCGCCGTTTTCCTTTGCGTCATAAGAGTATTCAGATTTTTCCCCATTTTTATTAATAGCTAATTTTATCCCAGCTGCATTGATATCGAATTTGAATTCAGTTGTTTCACTAATTTTTATTTGGGCAGAAAATTCATCTTCACCATTGTTTATAGTTACTAGAGGTTTTTCTCTTCTATTCTGTGTCTCTTTTTTAATTTTAAGTTTTATAATTCCATTTTCTTTAACAAAATCTGGATTGTTAAATAGTGAGTTTCCTGCTTTATCGATAAAAGCGCTAGGCAATTTTATTTCAACCCAATAGTCATTTGCATTTTCATGAAGTGATAAAATATCTCTTTGTGCACCGCTAACAGGAGCAGTGAAATTCATAAGAGTGGTCGTTGCACTTCCTTCGTGATCTTTTATGAGTGAAATAATTTGTCTACGATTGTCATCATTTCCAATTTTTATATTTAATTGAGATTCAGTGCCGGCTATTGAAGTATAGTCAATGGTATTTGCGCGATTAAGTTCTTCTTCAGACAATTGTATCAGGCTAGCCTTTTTGTCAGTATCATTTCCGCCTTCACCTGAGATTACTTCTTCGGTGTAATTTTCTTCCTCTTCATTTTCTGAGTTCGAAGATCTATAAATAAACATTTCATTTATTTCATGTCTAGATAGTGCAGCGCCATTTTCGGCTTGGACAATGCTTGCACCTTTTATGACATGATTACCCTCGCCATTTTTATAATATTCTTTTTGAATTTGCTGTACTAGGGCAGAGGTGTTGTCACCATTTTGTAATTTTATTTTTAAATTTTTGCATCCACAAAAAGCCCCAGTGCCTAAAACTTTGACGCTAGCAGGAATTATGATTTCAGTCAAATTGCTACAATTGTTAAAAGCAGCCTCACCAATTGAAGTAATCCCGTCTGGGAGGGTAATGCTAGTTAGTTTAGAGCAATTGTCAAATGCACCTTTACCTATTTTTGTTACACCTTTTGGTATTATAACAGATTCAAGATTTGTACAACCTGCAAAAACTCCCTCTCCAATCTTTGTTATATCATCCGTCAATACTACATTGCTAGCTGCTGTTGACTTGTTGCCTATTGTCTTGATTTGACCTTTTAAAGTTTCATTTACAATGCCAACTAATACACCATCTTCTATTTTTAAAGAGATAGGTTTAAATTCTTCTTCATTTTCTTCTCCATCTTTTGGTTCTTCGGCTTCCTCATCCTTAATAGCTTTTGGGATCAAAGCTGTTACCTTATCACCATATTCAGCTACTAGACTATTAGCAAGTTTTGTGATGTGAGCGTCAGAAGATGCAAAACGAATCACCAAATTTTCGCATCCATCAAAGGCGCCAGAAACAACGACGACCATTGTTGATGGCAAGGTGATTGATTTTAATTTTGGACAATTTTTAAAAGCGTCATCAAGGATTGTTGTCACGCCCTCTGGCACAACAACAGATTCAAGATTTGGACATTCAGCAAAAGCTTCACGTGCAATCTGCGTAACTCCTTCGGGAATTACTACATTTTGAACAAATTTTTTAAAGTTTGGATTTTTAAATCCAACAACACTACTTGATTCAATTTTAAAGATATCTTCTGCCATAATTCCTCCTGCTAAACACATGCATGCGCGCGTATTTAGATATAATCAAGAATATAATATCACTAAACAATATAATTGTCAAGGGTTTGGCAAATTTAATTGATGATGATGGCGGTTGATTTTGTCTTTCGGCAAGAATATTTATGATATTGCCGTTCAATGTTCCAAAATTCTTTGACTTTTCCTAAAAAATCGTTAAAATATAATTTGACGGATTTTTTTATTAAGGAGAAAAAATGGGACTTTTTGGTAATCAAAATAAATCACAAGTTAAAAAATTGAAAAAAATTGCAGATAAAGTTATTGCTCTGGAAGAAAAGTATAAGGGATATACCAATGAGCAATTACAAGCTTGCACTGAAGAATTTAAAAACAGAATTAAAACAGGCCAGTCGCTTAACGATCTTTTGCCTGAAGCTTTTGCAGTAGTTAGAGAAGCATCTGCGCGTGTGCTTAATATGAGACATTTCTATGTTCAAATCATTGGCGGTATCGCACTTCATCAAGGTAGAATAGCCGAGATGGCAACAGGTGAAGGTAAAACACTGGTGGCGACACTTCCTGCATATCTTAATGCGCTTGCTGGAAAAGGTGTTCATGTTGTAACAGTCAACGAGTATCTTGCCAAGCGTGACGCACAATGGATGGGAAAGGTTTACAAATTTCTCGGCCTAACGGTTGGGGTTTCTTTGCAAGGACAAAATGAGCAAGAGAAGAAGGCTGCTTATAATGCGGACATAACCTATACAACGAATAATGAATTAGGCTTTGACTATCTTCGTGACAATATGGCAAGAAATAAAAATGAAAGATGCCAAAGAGGGCTTAATTTTGCAATTGTCGATGAAGTTGATAGTATTTTAATCGATGAAGCAAGAACTCCACTTATCATAAGCGGTAGGGGTGGCAAATCTTCTGAAGGTTACGAAATTGCACAAAGATTTGTTAAAACCCTTAAAAAAGACACAGATGTTGAAATTGATATAAAAACAAAACAAATCAGCATGACTGAAACAGGTATCGCAAAAGCAGAGGCCTTTTACAAGATTGAAAACTTGTCAGATTTGCAAAATATCGAAATAAACCACTATATCAACAATGCGTTACGCGCCAACTTTATCATGCATGTTGATGAAAACTATATCGTTAAAGATGGCGAAGTAATCATTGTAGATGAATTTACAGGCCGTTTATCACCAGGGAGAAGATTTTCTTCAGGGCTTCACCAAGCAATCGAAGCTAAAGAAGGGGTTGATATTAAGGATGAAAACCAGACACTTGCCACAATCACATTCCAAAACTTCTTTAGACTTTACACAAAACTCTCAGGTATGACAGGTACTGCCAAAACTGAAGAGGGTGAATTTAGAACAATTTACTCACTCGACGTTGTTACAATCCCATCAAACCTTCCAAAAAAGAGAATTGATTACCCAGACATCATGTATGTTACTGAAGGTGGTAAGATTAAGGCGATCATTGAGCAGATAAAAGAGTGTCAACAAAGAGGACAACCTGTGCTTGTTGGTACAATCAACATTGATAAATCAGAACTTATTTCAAAGGCGCTTAAAAATGAAGGTATAAAACACCAAGTATTGAACGCTAAAAACAATGAAAAAGAAAGTGAAATTGTTGCTCAGGCGGGCAGAAAAGGCACCGTAACAATTGCCACAAACATGGCAGGAAGAGGTACCGATATTCTTCTTGGTGGAAACCCAGAATTTATGGCGACAAAAGCAATGAGAGATAAAGAATATTCAGAAGAAGAAATCTCTTATGCAACTGCATTTAACTATGTAGAAGATGAAAAATTAAACAATGCTCGTGAGGTTTATAGAAAACTTTACGAAGATTATAAAAAAATAACTGATGCCGAGAAGGAAGAGGTTAAAGCGCTTGGCGGGTTGCAAATTATCGGCACTGAAAGACACGAGTCAAGACGTATTGATAACCAGCTTCGTGGACGTGCTGGCCGTCAGGGTGACCCAGGGGCAAGTATATTCTTCTTATCACTTGATGATGATCTATTTAGAAGATTTGCAACCGATAGACTTCGTAGAATTTTTGCTTTCTTTAGAATTGATGATTCAACACCAATTCAAATGAAATCTATTGCGAGACAAATAGAACTTTCACAAAAGAAAATTGAACTTCAAAACTTTGGTACAAGAAAGTCAGTTTTGCAGTTTGATGATGTTATGAATAAGCAAAGGGAAATCATCTATGAAGAAAGAAATAAAGTGCTTGATGGTGAGCCTGTTCATGATCAAATTATGAGGATGTTCCCTGACGTTGTTGCAAAGGCAGTTTTAAATGTTATAAATGATGATAAACCATACTTTGAATGGGATCTTGAAAAGCTTAATAAGGAGCTTGAAAATGGGATTTTTGAAAAGGATTCAAACACAATCAACGAGGAATTTGTCGAAGACTGTGATTGCAATGAATTGATTGAAAAAATTCTTGACTTAATCTATAAAAAATATAATGAAAGAGTGCAAGAGGTAAACGCTATAGGCCTTAATTTTGAAGACATAGAGCGTAATGTTCTTTTGAGAATGGTTGATATAAATTGGATGGCACAAATTGAAGATATGCAGATCATGAAAGATGAGATTATTGCAAGACAATTTGGCCAACAAGACCCAGTTCTTGCATACAAAAAGGAAGGCTTTGAAATGTTTGATATGATGATCGATAAGATCAAAGAAAACACATGTAAAGTTCTTTTAAATGCAAGAATAACACAAGAGCCTGTTCAGCCCGAGCCAAAACCTGTTAAAATTGTATTTACCGGCAAAGAATTGACGCCAGAAGAAAAGGCGGCACAAAAAGAAAAGCACACACTTCATGTGCAAAAAACCGTTGTAAATGATGGACCAAAGGTTGGTAGAAATGATCTTTGTCCATGTGGTAGTGGCAAAAAATATAAAAATTGCTGCGGAATTAACGAAGAATAAACAAAAAAAAGATGTTTTTCATAAGAAAAGTATAAAATTTGAAAAAATTTAACTAATCGTTTTGAAAAACATTTTTTTTGTGCTATTATCAAGATGAGGAGCTTGTATTACATGAAAAGATTTGCTTATCCTGCAGTGTTTATAAAAGACAGAGAGATGGATGTTTATCGTGTTTTCTTCCCAGATTTAGGGCTTACCACTGATGGCGACTTTATGGAAGAGGCTTTTTTGTTTGCAAAGTCTGCATTAAAAGAGTATTTTCAATATGTTGAAAAATTCGATTTGGATTACAATTTGCCAAGCGATTTTGAGCTTGTCAAAAAAACATGCAAGCCTGATGAGACCGTAATGATTATCGACGCTCAGATTTAACAAGCAAATTCTACAAATATTTATAAAAATATTGAATAAATTGTTGACAATAAAATAAAACTGTGATATTATATGGCTAACACTTCGAAACGGGGTGTTAGTTTTTTGTTAGGAGATAAAAAAATGGCTTTACCAAAACGTAAAAATATTATTCTTGCTTGCACAGAGTGCCAAGAAAGAAATTATGCAACAAGCAAAAATACAGCTGCAAATCCTGAAAGAATTGAAATTGTAAAATTCTGCTCACGTTGTGGAAAAAGAACTGTTCACAAGGAAACTAAGTAATTAATCGGGGGTTTTATGTCTAAAAAGAAAAAGTCACAAAAACCAAAGAAAAACCAAGCTGAAGTAAAAAATACTTTGGATGCTTCTTTAGATCAACAAAACAGTGATGTTGAAGAGGTTGAAACTCCTGTAGTTGAAGAACCTGTTGAAGAGCAAAAAGTTGATGAAAAAAACAAAGATAAAAACGACAAGAAAAAGTCAAACAAGAAAAAACCTAAGGAAAAGGGTAAAATTAAGAGAAAGGTTAAAGAATCACTTTCTGAAATCAAAAATGTTGTTTGGCCTACTTTTGGCGAAGTTGTCAAAAAAACAGGCGTAGTACTTGTTGTAGTGCTCGTTTTTGCTGTTATTATTTTTGGAATTGACTTTGGCTTAGGCGAACTTGTTAAATTATTGAGGAAATAAGAGGGGTTTTTATGGAAGAAAAGGAAACTACTTTAAATCAAGAAAATGTTGTTTTAAACAACGAAACTCCTGCCGAAGAAAATGTTAAGGAAAAATATGATGATGAAAAGGGATACAAAGACTTTGTTGACTCTCTTGAATCAAAATGGTATGTTCTTCACACTTTTTCTGGTTATGAGAACGTTGCAAAAGAAAACCTTGAGACAGTTGTAGAAAAATTTAATCTTCAAGACAGAATATTTGACATTGTTATACCAATGGAAGATGTTGTTGAAGAAAAAAATGGAAAGAAAAAATTAGTTCAAAGAAAGGCTATGCCATGCTACATTCTAGTTAAAATGAAGTATGCAGATGACCTTTGGCATAACGTTACCAGAACTCGTGGTATCACAGGTTTCGTTGGTCCAAAAGGAAGACCACTTGCACTTACTGAAAATGAAGTTATGAAATTAAGACTTGAAAAGATTAAAGTTGAAATTGATCTTGCTGTAGGTGATAAAGTTGAAATCATTGATGGTCCACTTAATGGTATGATTGGGGCAGTTACTGATGTTAATACTGAAACTGGCACTGCTAGTTTGATGGTAGAGATGTTTGGTAGAGAAACTGCTGTTGATGTTGAACTTAGTCAAGTTCGCAAAATAAATTAGGTATATCGTGCCTTTAAGGCACTATAATATACACTCGAGATTAACTATCTCGTTTTAAATTAAAAATGTGGGAGAGGGGAACTGCAACCCTTCAGTAACCACAAAAGGAGGAAAAAATGGCAGAAAAGAAAATTGCTGCAGTTGTAAAATTACAACTCGATGCAGGTAAAGCCACTCCGGGACCTCCAGTTGGTTCAACTCTTGGACCTCATGGAATTAACCTTGGTGCCTTTACAAAAGAATTCAACGAGAAGACAGCTTCTCAAGCAGGACTTAAGATTCCTGTAGTAGTTACTATCTATGCGGATAGAAGCTTTTCATTTGTACTCAAAACTCCACCAGCTGCTATTCTTATCTTGAAAGCACTTGGACTTGAAAAGGGTTCTGCAGTACCAAACAAAACAAAAGTCGGAAAAATCACTAAAGAACAAATTAGACAAATCGCTGAAACAAAGATGCCAGATCTTAACTGCACATCTATCGAATCTGCTATGTCTATGGTTGCTGGTGCCGCTCGTTCAATGGGCGTAACAGTAGTTGACTAGGAGGTAAGAGATGAGAGTTACTAAGAAACAAGTTAAAGCAAACGAAATGCTTACTCAAAAGGCATATGATATTGAAAGCGGACTTGATGCATTGCTTGCTCTTCCAAAAGCTAAGTTTGATGAGACAGTTGAACTTCACGTAAAACTTGGTGTTGATGGAAAGAATGCCGATCAACAAGTTAGAGGTGTATGTATCCTTCCTCACGGAACTGGAAAATCTCTTAAAGTTTTAGTTATCGCAAAAGGTGACAAAGCTGATGAAGCAGTTAAAGCTGGTGCTGACTATGTTGGCGCAGAAGAAATTGTTGCTAAAATCCAAGGTGGATGGCTTGACTTTGACGTTGCTATTACAACTCCAGATATGATGGGCGTTGTAGGACGTGTTGCTAGAGTTTTAGGACCAAAAGGTCTCATGCCAAACCCAAAGAGCGGAACTGTTACTATGGACGTTGCTAAGGCAATCAACGATGCAAAAGCAGGTAAGGTTGAATACAGACTTGATAAGTCTAATAACGTTCACGTAATTTTAGGAAAAGTTAGCTTTGGTAAAGAAAAATTGCTTGATAACTTCAACACAGTTATTGAGGCTCTTATTAAGGCTAAGCCAGCTGCTGCAAAAGGTCAATATCTTAGAAATGTTGCTATTGCATCAACAATGGGTCCTGGAATTAAAATCACATATAACATGTAATAAAAAATCACTCGGATCGAGTGATTTTTTTTAGACTTTATTAAAAATATATATGCTAAGCATGAAAAAAGCACCAAATTTGGTGCTTTTTTTAAATTATTTAGTTTTTTGTCTCTTTCTTAATCTAATTGTAATGAAGACAATTGCTCCCGCAACTGCTACCGCAATAACTATTGCAATGATAGCAAAAGCATTAAGAGGCTCAGTTTTTGTTACTTTGTATGAATATAATAAGTGCCCACCAGAAGTATACAATTGAATGAAGTATGTGCCAGTTGAAGCAAGTGTAATTGTTTCAATTTCGCCATAACTTGCTATGTTTTCGCTTGTATAATATTTTGTTGTACCACCTACGATTAAGTAACAATCACCAACGGCATTGTAAAGATTTCTTGTATTAAATGTAACAGTAATATTGCCACTAGTTTTTTCACCCTCTGCAAGAGAAACTTTAATTGGTGGATTTGCCATATTTATCCAGAAATCAAATGTGAACGTTTCACCAATTGTGTTAACATAACTCTCATCGTTAGGGGAAATAGAAACTCTATATCTGCCGCCTCCTGTTTTTTCATCTAGGAAGTTGATTAAAAGTTGAGTCATATATTGTTTGTTATTTACAGTGATTACATCAAAGTTTGAAATTTCTCTAAGTTCATCGGTAATATCAACATCATCCTTAACAACTTTTACAACATAATACTTGTTGTAATTTGTAAATTCATAAGCATAACGAGATTCATTTTTGTTGATGATAGTAAAGTTAAATGCATCTTCTCTAATTGGTATACCTGTTGTGCTTGTTGCACTAAATGTTACTGAATAGTATCCCGGTTCAGTAAATGTGTATTGGTTGTTGCTTTCAGTGTATCCACCAGTTCCTTTGCCGTATTCAACACCATTTTTT
Organism: uncultured Eubacteriales bacterium; assembly: GCA_902796285.1. Classification (GTDB taxonomy): domain Bacteria; phylum Bacillota; class Clostridia; order Christensenellales; family UBA1242; genus Caccovivens. The sequence goes on from CADBOH010000050.1 coordinate 18,600, forward strand.
GTAACTTTTATTACAGGGTATCCAGATGGTTGATAGTAGGTTGTTAAGTTATTTAAACTAATCTTTACAGAACTGTTATAAACTGCTTTTTGAACAAATTCAGTAGTCACTTCATCTCCATCAGTATTTACATATGTTACTGTTATAGGGGTTGAATTTAAGAATACAAGATCAACATAGTCACTAGTTTTAAAGTATTGTACATGTGGCTCTGGCTTGCAAGAGTCGGTGAGTCTTAATCTATATGATCCAGCTCTTGTAAGGTATACATATGATGTATCACCATTATCATAAACAGTTGGATAAATATCAACAAATTCGCCTTCAAATAGTTTTTGCACGCCAATAACTATCTTGTTTTGTTTAATTCCATAATATGAAGTAAAGTTTAATTTAATTTTGTCAAAGTTGCTTTCTGTTTCTTTATTTGCTACAACAAACTCAGAAGTTGATGATTTAAGAGAATTTGTTGCACCTGATGAAGTTTCATAGGTAAATAATGAAACGATGCTATCATTAGGGTTTACGTTGATATATATGATTGTAAAGTAACCTTCAGATATGGCACAGGAATATTTATATATTTCAACAACTACATTTGTTCCAGTGTTTTCTCCGAGTGTTGGTGGAGAAATTTTAACACCAAGTTCTTGATTGCATACAATCTCTAGGCGAGATTTATCATCATAATCGATTCCAACGATATAATTTGTTTCATATGTTACACTTTTTTCAACGTACTTCATATCACTCTTTTCGATTCTAACGCCATCAACTGTAATATAGTAGAAAGATGCTGATGAATCAAGGATGGTTAAATCGTAAATTGAGAATACCTCGTTGAAGATTTCATCCGTATTATATTTAATAAACACAATATATTCACCAGTGCCTGAAATTGTATAGCCAGATGCATCACTATTTACTGAATTTATGTTTTCCCAAGTAAGTCCATTATCTCTTGATAGGAAAACAGTAAAGCCATACTGGTCATCATATCTATTAATGCTTTCTCTTCCAAAATCACCGTTAGGGTAGAAAAGTGTTACGTTTTGAGAGTAAGTTGTGATGTTTTTAGCTTGTGATGTATATTCTTTTCCTTCATATATAACTGTTTTTGATGGGATATTGCTAGCCGAGTTAATCGCATCATTGTTTTTGTCAGCAAACAATATTCCGCCGTTTGAAATATCATCTCTCGTTGCTGTATAGAATGGTAATTTATGGTATAGTCTAACACGTAGTGTTTTAATTACCACACTATCTTCAATCGCCTTTACAACAATTTTATAAAGATCATCATAGTTTTCTCCTGTAGGAGCAAATGTATATGAGGTTATTTTTGTTCTACTATCTATTTGTGGGGTAATTGTTGTAACTAGGTTATTATCTTTATCATATAGTTCAACATCATAAAGAAGTGTGTTATACGAGAAGTTGATCGCGTTTCTTGAAATATATGTTATATCGCCATTGCTTTCAGTGAGTGAATAAATGTTTGAACCTGTAATTTCGTTATATTCAACTTCGCCAACAAGAAGAATTACAGTAGATGTTTTTCCAAAGTTATCGGTTATTGTGTATTTAAATTTATCTGAAGTATTACCAACATTAACTTTTACTGTAAGATCACTACTTGTTTGATCAAATGTGATATAACTTAAATTGTCTGCATACTCTGTGGTAGGAGTCCAAGTGCCGTAAGTAACCTGACTCGCATCCATAATTGGGGCCCAGTTACTGCCTTCTGCCTTTTCGATTACAATTCTAACAGGGTAAACATAGGTTGTTGTTGTGCTAGTAACTTGATCCTGTGAAGGCACATTTATAACCAATGCATCATTTACTTTTCTAGTAGTGAGGTTTGCATCCATAACTGAAATATATATGTTCTTGCTTGTTCCAGTTGTTCTATCAGTCATCACAAGAGAGTGTTTATTTCCAGAAGATGAAACTTCACTAAATATGTCAGACATATTTACAATGCTTGCTTGCAATGAAGGTAAAGAAATCCTGTATATTTGGTTATTTTCAAGCCAAGGTGAGTGCATATATCTAACGCTAGTGCTGCCATAACGTGTAAATGTATAAAGTTGCCATGGGTCAGACATATAGTTGTTCTCTGTATTTTTAAGCGTTAATCCACTTGTTGAGTATAAATTATAACCATTATAAATTTCGCTATCATAAATGTTGACATATTTTTCATCTTCTGTTTTAAGTTGAAGATTGTTGTTTGTGTATGAAATTGCAGCATTATTAGCTGTATCATTAATCACACGTACTACATAAACAACCATATTGTCAGCATAGTCAAGTTCAACTATTTCATAATAAGAGCCATCGATGATTCTATTTTCATTAAATTGCTCCATTGATTGATAGTTGTTTTTTGAGAATGAATCTTTTTTAACTTGTTGATAGTTATTTAATTGAATTTCTCTAAAGTAAATAAATTGAGTGTCATTTGGTCTTTGTGTTCTATTGTCATATGTTGATTTAAGGGTAGTGTTAAAGTAGTTTCTTGTAACATTGTAGCTAAAATATTTAAAAGTAGAAGTTTCAACTGAATAAGAGTAACTTAATTTAAAATTATTATCAAAGTTTGTTTTTGCTGTGGCTTGAACATCTTCGTTTTTATAATCTTTGTAAGTTCTCATATTAATTTGTTGATATGCTTTCGTAAAGATATTTTCAGTTGCATTTTCAGTTAATGTCATAAGGCTTTGAAGATTTTTAATAGGGGCTGAAATATCAAAGTGTATTGTTTTGATCACCTTGTTATAGTAGCTGCTATTAAAGCCTTCATATTGCATTTGAACTGTTATTTGCCCTTGATTTTCAATTAAATTAGAGCAGTCATAATCAAAATATTTTAAATTTCCACTTTCATTTATTGTGCCAGTAAATTTTTGACCACTAATATAAATTTCGTTCTCATCAATTTTTGCTTGGTATTTGTTTTGAGGATCTTGCCATTGAATTCTAACAACTTTTGAATTTGTATAGAATTCGTTGTTGCTTGGCCCTTTTAAAGTGTAACCATCTTCATTAAGGATATCAAAACTTGGCTCATTTTCAAGAATTCTAAATCCAAATTTATAGAAACTATAAAACTTGCTTTCGCTTCCAACAACATTATCTTGATAAAGTGTTACAAAATAATCACCAGGTTGAGAGAATAATTGAGCAGGCTCATTGCTTGTTGTCACAAATCGTTCGTCTGCAGGGTAGAAGTTCAAATATCCATTGCTTGTTGTTCCATTTGATACGTATCTAGCAACAACTTCATTTTTATTTTGATTGTTGCTCTTTAAAACTGTTATGCGAGCATAGATTTCGTATGCTTGAATTGATGCTCGTCTCAAATATGATTGAATGCTATTAACATTTGAAACTTTAATTCCTTCAACATAAACATCACCATCAATCACCTGGGCATTTCCATAGCGAGATAAAATGTTTTGATAGTTTACATTGTATTGAGAACCTTGCTTTCCAGGCCCCATAGTAAACTTGTATTGAGGGATAAAAAGTTTTAAAGGTAATTTGTTTCCTTCAACTGCAATTGCAGGATTTTCATCATTTGCGTCAAAACTATCTTTCGTGTAGAAGGAACCCTGAATTAATGAGTTTGCAAGTAGTTCAGGGAAAGAGATTTCAATAGCATTTTTATCATTATAGAAACTAAGTGCAATATCACGGCCGACAATTGATGCAAGTGAAGATTGATCATCTACGGAAATTGTTTCTAGTGGGGTAATTAGTCCAAATTCATCAACTATAAATGTGATTGTGCGTCTAAAGTAATCATACTGATCAACTTGTACGTTTTGTTTGTAATTTCTTTCGATTACATATTTTCCTGGTTTTGGGAGGTTGTCACCACCAAAACTAATAGGGAATAATACTTCTTCTCCTTCTGCGACAACACTTGAAGTTGGATAGATGTTTATTGTTCTTTCAACATTTTTGCCAATTGTGTAGTAACCATTTGTACTTGTTTTCTCAAAAGGATAATATTTTAACACAATTGTATCAATTAATTCATCTTTACCTTGTGGGTGAGGAGTAAAGGATAATGTTATTTGGTTTTTAGTGTTGATAGGTGTGTAGTATGCAAATTTATATGCAATGCCCAATTTTTCCTCTTCATCACCAGTATAAGAATAAGTCTCACCATTAGTTTTATCTGCTACAAAATATCTTGAGCCTGCATTATATTCAGTTGCTTTTGTTTTTTCATAATAAGTTGCACCATCAAATTCAGTTAAATTGACTTCTTCTACGTATTTGTTGTCAGATGCCTTTTTATAATATAACTTGTTAGCCACAGGCGTGCTATCTTCTGTTGTTGCAAATGTATAATAAACGCCATCATCTAGTTGATCTTGATCACTTACATTTGTTGCAACATAAGTGTTTTTGTATAAACTGCCAGTTAAACTAAAGTTTGCAAAATCAAGATATGCTTCATCACTTGTGTATTTAATCAACATTTTAGACTTGTCGGAAGTTACAACAAATGAAACATATCCACTTGAAGCGTTTTTAAATCTAATGCTTTCTTCTTCATCAAGCAATTTATTGTTTGAGTCATCTCTTAAATAAATTCTATAAGATCCTTCAATTGCTGTGTCATTTTCATCAATAAAAGTGATCTCATATTTTGAGGCATTTACAAAACCGCCATTTTCAAGGGCTGATTCAGCAGGGTTAGCAGATTTTATAAAGGCTGAATTATCAATTGCAATTGTAAGATAAGTGCCATTGTAAGTTAAACCTGCTTTATCAAATCCGGCAAGGTTGTCATAAGTTTTCAAATTTGCATTTGTGTTTACATCGAAAAATTCATTAAGCGCTGCACGTAATTTTGCACTTGCAAGGTCCGCATCTTTTGAATATTGATAAGCAGACAATTCATTAATTTGTGTATTATCAAAATTATTAAGATAAATTGCCTTATTTTTTGCCCATTCAATGCTAATAGAAGTATCTTCTTCAGGAACAGCAATCATTTCACTTGATTGCATCAGTCTTCTAAAATCATCTGAAGTTGTAACAGAATTGTACACAAAAATAGGAGAAGTTTTTTCTAACAAGAAAATATCAAATGTTGAGTTTCCAGCATCATCACAAACTTCTAGGATATAAAAACCATCGTCAGATCTTACATAACTTGCATTAACTGTCTCTGAAAAATCTTTTGTGTTTGTGTATCTATTCCATGTAGATGATATTTTTGTTAAATCAAGCTTATATGCAACAGGCAAAGTATCACTTTCAACAAGGTAGTAAAGCAAAAGTGAGCGTTCATTGTCGCTTTGAACATTGTAATATTCCGTTTGTTCAAGTGGGATAAATCTTAAGTATCCGTAAGTTGCGGCACCACTCTTTTTATTGTCCCATGAGAATATGATAGGGCAGTTTGTATTATAGGAATCAAGTGTTGAACCGATTTTATAAGTTGTGCTTGATGTTGCAGCAACATTTCTTGCATTTACGCCAGAAATCTCGTTTGTATCGATTGTAAATGTTTTAATGCTAGGATTTTTGGTGTTAGTTGAATAAATCTTTATAGTATAGTTCGCATTTGCATAAGGCATAGTTTTATCTATAAAAATTCCATACTTGCCAGCAATATTAGCATTATACTGTTGGGCATTAGTTAAATCAGTGTCTTCAAGAGTAGTAGTGTCAATTGCTTCAAATTTTTGATATGCAATGCCTATGCCAGAAAGTCTTTTAATATTAATGTTGTTAAAATAGTAATCCCCAGTGTTGTAATTTTTTGCAGAAACAAAAATATCAACTTTTGCATCGTAGACGTTGTTTTCTGAGTCATTTAAGATATAAACACTTCTATTAGTATATGTTGAAGTATAAACATCTTCATATTTTTCATCCAAAATTGTAACTTTTGGAGTTTGACTTGTTACTGTAAAATAGAATATTTGATAATGGAAGTGTGAAGCCTGTGAAGTTCCACTTTCAGATAAAAATGCGTCATACTTGTATTGGATGATGTAAACATATGTTCCTGCATCATTTTGATTGAAGCCACCAAAATTTAATTTTTTTGTGTATTGGATATAGTATGTTCCTTCAGCAAAATTATCCTGTGTTGGTTGTGGATTTGCAACAGAATAAACGCCATTATCATAAATATAGTAGGTTGTGCCATTATTAAAACTTGTAGCTTCTACAAATCGTTTATCTGGTTCAACATTATATATAAAACTATTTCCTGTTTGTAAGTTTACATTGTTTATAAACTTTATAGGTGTTTGGTTTGTCGAAACAGGAGTTATGTTTTGCTCATTAATAAAGTTTAAGACCTTATCCTCTAACTCGTACGCGCTAGTGCTACTTGGATTTTTTGCGTTTAAATTTAGGTCATTTTTATAGTGATTGTTAAATTGGCTAGTTATATCGGCAGAAAGTTCATATGTGCCATTGTCAAAATTATAAGACTTAAATTCAACTGCTTCAGGTTGATTTGTTTGTTCATTTATGGTTGAGTAATCAGAAAACTTAGCTTGATAACCATAGATATAAAGCCTTTGATTTTTGTTTTTAAAGTTATTGTTTCCTTCAAGGTTTTCGAGTGGCAAAACATAAGTTTCTTCATCTTGTCCAAATGTTGCCTTGTAAAGGTATGTAAATGAAATATCGTAAGTACCAATGTTTTTAAAGTAAACTGTTACCATTCCGCCGCTCGTGCGAGCAACAATAAACAAATCGTTCTCTTCGATTTCATTGCCATTTGCGTCTTTTTGAACCACATTAGGTTGTGGCATTGAAGAATATTCAAGTGTTGAATAAAAAGTTTGCTCATCGGCATCAGTGTGACTGATTGAAATTTGATAAACACTTGGATTGTATGTAATTGATGGAAGTGTGTTTACTTCTCCTGCATATGCATAGTTGTAAAAATAATATCTAGAGAAAGTTGTTGATGAAACAGGGGATTGTTGCAAGTTTGCAGATGGAGTTAAATTTTGATATCCCGCGCCATCAAAATATGTGCTAGCGTTAAATACCATAAATGTATAGTAAACGCGTCTTTCGATTGAAGTAAATGTTGCTCCGCCATTATCCGTATAATATGCAATCATAGGGATTACAAGCGTGTAGCAACCCTCATTTGAAAGTGTAACAATTTCGTTGTTGAAATCTTCATTGCCAAGAGCGGTGTTAAGAGCAAATTTGATGTCAAGTTTAAGAGGTGTGAAATTATAATTTAGTGGTGTAACAGCGTTCTCGTGTGCTTTTGCGTAAGCGGTGATAGATTTGCCTTGCATTAGGTTTACGCCTTGGGCACCGCTTTCAATTTGTTCATTTGTTAAGTTATAATAAAGAGAGAGTGAATTTTGAAAATCGAAGTAATAGTATTCTTCAAGATTTGTTTCGTCTGGGACGAAAGCATAATTTTTATTATTACCCTCTGGAATTTCATGATCACCTATTTCAAGGTTAACATTGCTTCCAGTTTGAAACAGATAGGTTGTGTTGCCAACATGACCAACATTTTCACCAGTGGTGATTTTTACATAATCTGGCAAGTCGTTTGTGATAGTATCATATTGAGCAAAGTCGGCACTAGAATACTCATTTTTATTTTGTGATCCAAACAAAAACCCGGCAGCGCATGTGCCAAGGAATATGAATGAAAGTAATAACGCACTAAATATTTTTTTAAACTTTTTCATAAAACACCTCTCATTGTTTTAATTAGTTAATTAGATTTTACCATAGTGACAAAAAAAAACAAAATAATTTTAAGCACATATAATAAAATATTATAATATTAATATACTCAATATGACTACTTTTAATCAACAAAAGAAAAATTAAACCATAAGCCAAAAAAGTTCATATAAATTAAAAGGAGGGGTTATGAAAACGCTTTCTTTATGCATGATTGTTAGAGACGAAGAAAAAAATCTTGATGAGTGCCTTAGGTGCTGCCAAGAATTTTGTGATGAGATTGTAATTGTTGATACTGGCTCAAAGGATAAAACAAAAATCATTGCTCAAAAATACACAGAAAATGTTTATGATTTTGAGTGGGTTGATGATTTTTCCAGGGCAAGAAATTATTCTTTTGATAAAGCAACGAAGGAATATATCATGTGGCTTGATGGTGATGATTTTTTAACCCGTGATACAATTGAAGAAATAATAAAGTGGAAAAATTCTGGGGAGGATTGTGATGTACTCATGTGCAGGTATGTTGCGGGCTATAAAAAGGATTTAACACCAACATTTGAATACTATCGCGAAAGGATTGTAAAAAATACTCCACAGTTAAGATGGAAGGATGCAGTGCATGAGGTTATTGTGCCAGTTGGCAAGGTGATAACAAATAGCAAAATTGCAGTTTACCATAACAAAAGAGAGAAAAAATATAGTGATAGAAATTTAAATATATACCTTAAGCTTTTGGCAGATGGCGTTAAGTTGTCACCAAGAGGGCAATTTTACTATGCGCGTGAATTATATTTTCTTGGAAAAACACAAGAAGCAATTCATGAATTTTCAAAGTTTCTCGCAGATGATAAGGGATGGAGCGAAAATAAGATCGAGGCATGCCTTAACCTTGCAAAATGTTACGAGATTGTTGGGCAATATTCAAATGCAATGTCATCTTTGTATGGCTCATTTAGTTATGATGATCCAAGAGGGGAGATAATCTATGAGATTGGCAATGTTTTCATGATTGAAGGAAAGTATGACCGCGCAATCTTTTGGTTAAAACTTGCGTTAACTCTTTCTCCAAATTTGCAAAGTGGGGGATTTATAAATCAAGATTGCTACAACTTTTTGCCCGCTTTGCAACTATGTGTTTGCTATGATAAATTAGGCGATTATTTAGAGGCATATAAATATCATTTAATTGCAGAAAAATTTTATCCAGAAGATAAAAGCGTTTTGCAAAATAAAAAATATTTTGATGCAATTTTAAAAAATAAAAATATATAAATGGCAAATAATTAAAAAACCTATGTTCCTTTGAAATAAAGGGGTTAAATATAATAAAAATTTATTAAAATACAAAAAAATAGGCATTTTTTGCCTATTTTTTTATTTTAATTTAAAGCCATCAAATTCGTGCAATTTTTCATCCAAAATACTTAAAAATTTTGGTCTATCAACAGCAACAGTAAGTTTGATATGTCCGTTTTTATCATAGTCGGCAATGGTTTTTCCAGTTACAACATCTACATTTAAACTGATTGTTTCCGTTTTAAAAAGTTCTGGGTGAATAAGATACATATATGCACAAGTATCGTTTGTTGCAACTCTTTTATCTTTATAACCTGGCTCCCAATATTTTGAATACATTTGATATAAGAAATTGCCAACTTCATTTGTGTCGCGCATCTTATAAACGTAATCTTCTTCAAGGTGAGCCTTATCTCTACCCATATCACTTGGTACCATCACGAGAGGTATTCCACTTTCTGTAACAATTTTAAATGCAACTGGGTCAGATGAAACATTAAATGAAATGTGGGCAGGAAAACCTGGCATACCATAAGGTGCTCCACCCATAAAAATAATCATTGGGATTTTTTTAATAATGTCTGGGTGTGCTTGAAACAACATTCCATAATTTGTGTGAGGGCCAAGCAAAAGTGGGATAATGTCGCCATCTCCTTCACTTAATACTTTATAGATTTCTTCAACAGCGTTTTCACTAACAAGCTTGTGCTTTACTTGTGAAATGTGTGGAGGAATATATCCGCCCATACCTTCTTCCATGTGGATAAACTCAGCAGTTGGGCTTATTCTATCTGTTGCCTGAGTGGCGCCTTTTGCAACTTTGATGTCTTTGTCAAACTTATCAAGCAGGTGAAGAATATTTCTTGTGCTTGTGTTTACTCTAACATTGCCCACAACAGTTGTAATAAGTTTTATGTCAAGCATTTTATCAAAAATGGCATAAACTAAGCAAGCTGCATCATCTACGCCAGGGTCTGTATCAATAATAACTTTTATCTTTTTCATAGTGGCTATTCCTTTTAGCATTAAATTTGATTTGTAGTTTTTGCTTATTTGTTTTCTTCATCCTTTGATTTATTATCTAAAAACTTAATTAGTTTTGTTATGGCTGGGATTAAAAGCCCACCAACACAGTTTCCAAGAGTAATCATAAGTAGATAGCCAATCATTTTCCAACTCCAAGCGCCAGCAATGAAGAAGTAAAACATGTCAGCAACGCAGTGTTCAAATCCGCAAAGAACAAACACTGAAACGCCAAATATAAGGGCGAGAGTTTTTGCAATAATGTTGTCAAAATTTTTGTATCCATAAACAGCAAGGTAAATAAGAATGTTACACATAATAGCAAGCAAAAATATGCTTAGTAAGTTGTCGTTTAACTTTGTTTCAACAAGTACTTGGTTTGCATCAATTACAGATGTGAGCCTCGTGCCTTTAATGAGAAGCGAGGTGAGTAGTGTTCCAGCAAAATTGCCAATCCATGTTAGAGCCAAAACACCTAAATATGAGGGCTTGTTATCAAGCGCATAACATACCTTGCCGGTGAAGAGGTTGAAATTGAAATTTAATATCATAAATAGGCCGATTACAAAGAATAGTGAGCCTACTATTTTGTTGCCAGAAGACAAAAAAGCTATACAGCCAATTGATATTGAAACTCCTGCGAGCACACCAAGAATAAACTCCTTTAAGCCCTTAGCAAAAACCTTCTTCATTTGCACCTCATTTGTATAACAAATATATTATAATAGAAAATGAAAAATAATGCAATCATCTTGTTGTAAAAAATAAAAAAGTTTGTTAGAATATAGTGCAAGAGGTGAAAAATGAATATTTGGAAGGATATTAGAAAGGAAAGGATCACGCCAACAGATTTTATTGCTTGTATTGAAATACAAAAGGGCGATAAAACGAAGTATGAACTTGACAAAGAAACGGGCAGACTTATTATGGATCGTGTTCTTTACACATCAACCAATTATCCAATGAATTATGGATTTATTCCACTTACATATTGTGGTGATAATGACCCACTTGACGTTTTTGTGTTATGTAGTGAGCCACTTGACCGCATGTGCCTTGTTAGATGTTATCCAATAGGTGTTGTAATTATGACAGATAGAGAGGAGAGAGATGAAAAAATCATCGCAATCCCATTTGGGGATCCGCAATATAATAGTTACAAGGATATTTCAGAACTTCCAAAACATATTTTTGATGAACTTATGCACTTTTTAACTGTTTACAAACAACTTGAAAATAAGCCTGTTGACGTGAGCGAACTTGGCAATAAAGACAGGGCAGTTGAGATCATAGAAGAATGCATGAACGGATATGAAAAACTTATAAAAAAAGAGGAATAATTTGATTTTTCAGATTATTCCTTTTTTGTTTATTTTGTTGTTGCAACCCCAGTTGGTAAAACTAGATTTAAAACAAAATTTGGCGCAGTTCCCGTAATACTTGCATCGGCGGTATCTCCGGTTGTAACACTTCCAATTGTTAGCGTAGGGGTTAAACCATCCGCACCAGTAGCACCGGTTGCACCAGTAGCACCAGTTGCACCAGTAGGTCCAGTTGCTCCAACTTCTCCGGCAGGTCCAGTAGCACCAGTAGGCCCAATCAAACCATCTGCGCCAGTAGGTCCAGTTGCACCAGTAGGGCCGGTTGCCCCAGTAGCACCAGTAGGTCCAGTTGCACCAGTAGGGCCAACGGGGCCAATACTACCAGTAGGGCCAACAGGGCCAGCAGGACCGGCAGGGCCAGTAGGCCCAGTTACTCC
>CADBOH010000051.1 GCA_902796285.1 uncultured Eubacteriales bacterium
GAGAAAAATTTCTCGATAACGAGATAAGACTTACTTTGAATTCACTGGATTTAATGCTTCATATAATGTCGGAGCATGGAGTTAAAAAGTTCGTTTACCCATCGTCAGGCGGAGCCATTTATGGCGATCAATCAACCACACCAGTATCTGAGGAGACTTCGCTTGAACCTACAACGGCTTATGGAGTAGGTAAACAAATGAGTGAGGCACTAATTGGATTCTATTGTCGTAAGCATGGGCTTAATTCATACGTATATAGAATTGGGAATGTATACGGCTCAGATAGATTGAGAGATAAGCCGCAAGGAGTCATCGATGTTTTTGTACAGGCGGCGCTAAAAAATGAGCCACTTAAAATCTGGGGAGATGCGTCTTCATCAATTCGTGATTATATTTATTTAGAAGATGCTGCTCGAGCAATTGTAATGTCTTCTATGATGGAGCTGAAGGGCTTAAATGTTTTTAATGTTGGCACAGGAAAAGGTACCAGTGTCCAGATGATAATATATGAAATTGAAAAAAATGTTGAGCACGCTCTAAGAATAGAGAGGTATCCACAAAAGACAAGTGGAGTAAGCAGCATCGTATTAAATTCAAAAAAAATTCAAACTGTATCAGGGTGGCAACCAGAGATCAGTGTTGAAGAAGGCATTAAAAGAACTATTGAAGCTAAAAAAAAGATTTTGAGCAACCCTTTATAAAATGTGGTGTGAGCATGAGAATATCAATTGTATTAACAACGTTTAATGGCGAGAAATACATAGAAGAACAGCTGGAGAGCATCATTCTTCAAACTAGACGTCCTGATGAGATAATCGTAATGGATGACTGCTCTACGGATAATACTGTCAATATCGTAAAAACGATTTTGGACAAAAAGGGTATCGGAATTTCTTCAAAAATTATCGTCAATGAAACGAACCAAGGATGGAGAAAAAATTTCATCAATGGTTTTCATCAGGCATCAGGCGATATTATTTTTTGTGCTGATCAAGACGATATCTGGTATGATAAGAAGCTTGAATTGATGGCAAAGACTATGGATGAGAATCCGTTAATTAATGTTCTTGCCTGCAATCTCACTCCTTTATATGAAGATGGAGCTACAAAGTTAGCTTCTTTTTATGTCGATAACTATGGTCAGAATTACTTAGAATGTCTAAGCCTTATAAGAGATGGTTTTACGGTTCTACGACCTGGGTGCACAATCTGTTTTAGGAAAAGTATTTTACCATGGGTTTACTCAGTTTGGTCGGAGAGACTCGCACATGATGAAGTTATTTGGGCCGTAGGGATAATAACGAATAGTATTTATATCATAAATGAACCACTTATTTATTTCCGGAGACATGGCAATAATAATTCACCGAGTAATGCTAAAAGAATTGACCCAAGGTTAGATAGAGCTGTGTGTGAACTTAATAAAGTTGATGCAATTATTGAGCACAAAAAAATGTTTAACATAGATTTAGAAAAGATGAAGTATTTGGAAAGAGTTAGAACACTCGACAAAGCGCGTATCAAATCCTTTAAATCAAACAACATTTTTATGGGATTAGCTTTATTTCGCTACATAACCTATTATCAGTCGGCGAAGGGTTGGGTGGCGGATTTAATGTGCATCATTCATGGATGATATATTTGGAACGCTAAAAACAAATCATTTGTTTGACTATGGTGATTTACTATGATATTAGCAATTTGGTTATTCATATTAGTAATTAACTTGTTTTTTGGAATAATTAAAAAAAACAACAAGATAGTGCTAATACTTTCTGTTGTGTTAATTGTGCTGATTCTTGGAGGAAACAATTATAATGCAGATTACGCTGGGTATCTAAGGTACTATAATGCACAGATTTATCCAACCACGATGGAAATTGGATATACCTATTTGTCATCCCTTTTTCATACATTGGGATTGGAATATCAGTATTATGTACTCTTTCTTATGGCTATTTCGGCAATCATCATAAGCATTGTGTCGGCCTATTATAAAGCCAATGGACATATTGTCATTTTTTTGTATGCTTCAACTATGATATTTTTAGATGCTGTGCAGACAAGACAATTTATTGCTTATGCTATGTTTTTGCTTGCACTAATGGTTCTTTCACATAAGAAAAAAATACTAAGTGCTGTGTGCATAGTTATAGCATTTTTGTTTCAGTGGACGGCGATTGTCTTCTTACCGATTGTGTTTTTAGACTCTTCAAAGAGGCTCAGCAAACATGCGTTGCGGATTATTGTATCTATTATCTCAGGATTGTGCGTTATTGTTTTTACCAGTGGGAACAGAATTAGCTTTTTGATGCCATTAATTCAAAAAGTTGTGACAGGTCAAAAGTTATTGTATTTTGAAACGAGTGGACGATTTGGATTCTTACTTTACTTTTCTTTTCAATTTGCCTGTATTTATATAAGTTATATATGCAGGAAAACTTTGATGAGCCGTGAGTCTGACGATAAAATTATAGCATTTGCCAATAACGTGTATATGACAACAATATATGCCTCGCTTGGTATGCCATTTGTAATGATAAATAACAATTTTTCCAGACTCTTCAAATATACAATGCTCGGTTGCTTTATATTGATTTCATTAGTTATGATGACACGTAAAAACGATAAAAGTAGCGAGTCAGTTAAACTTGGAAATAGGGTTGCAGGGACTCCTGCAACATTCGGATTTATTGTTGTTGCCTATATTTTTATTTATGAATTTGTGATACAGGTTCCCACAGTAGTGACTGATGTTCTGACAAATAACTTGTTTTTGTGATTGTTAGATGGACTCCATATATGTGCATAAACAATGAAAACCAGAGGCAATGCAAATAATATGAAAATAAGGTCTTTAAAGCTGAATGCTATCCTAAATATGTTTAAGCAAGGGTGCTCCATCCTTTTCCCGCTTATTACATTTCCTTATGTTTCACGTGTGCTTGGAAATGAAGGATTCGGAAAATATAACTTTTCGTTCTCGATAGCGGACTATTTCATTATTTTTGCTGCGTTAGGTATTAGTTCCTATGCAATCAGAGAGGGCGCTAAATATAGAGAAGACAGGCAAATTACAGAACAATTTTGTAGCGAAGTTTTTTCTATCAATGTTTTTGCAACTATCATTTCGGCAATTGTTCTTTGTGTTCTGTTAGCATCATCGCAATCGCTGAATCAGTATAGCACATTAATAATTATTATTACGTCACAAATGATTATGGCGACGCTTGGCGCGGATTGGATAAACAGTATATTTGAAGATTATCTGTACATAACGCTCAGATACATTTTCATACAGGTTATTTCTCTTATACTTATATTTGTATTTGTTAGATCAGCTGGAGATGTTTGGAAGTACGCGGCCATTACAACATTTGCTTCTGCTGGTGGAAATATCATTAACATTTGGTATATTCGCAAATATGTGAAGCTACGATTGGTCTTTAACAAAGATGTGCTTAGACACTTAAAACCAATCTTGATTCTATTTGCGAATACAATGGCAATTTCCATCTATGTTAACGCCGATATAACTATGCTTAAGTATTATCGGTCTGACGCTGAGGTGGGGATATACAGTCTTTCCTCAAGAATATACAATATATTGAAAAGATTAATCAGTGCACTAATTCTTGTGACCACCGCAAGATTGTCATTCTATTCAAAAAACAATAAAGACGCTTACTTCGATACTGCAAAAAATACATTTAATGCTCTGATTGTAGTCCTGGTTCCTTGTATGGTGGGACTTATTGTTATGAGCCGCCCTGTTATCAACTTGATAGGCGGGCAGGAGTATATTGATGGGTGGTTGCCGCTCTGTATATTGAGTGTAGCAATGATATTTGCTCTTATATCAGCGTTTTATAGTAATTGCATATTAATCGTTTTTAGCTGTGATAAAGCATTGTTGACGGCGACAGTTGTCTCAGCTTTGATTAATGTTTTGCTGAATTTGTTCATGCTTCCACTTTGGGGAATGATCGGAGCTTCGATTACTACGCTAATTGCTGAAGTTGTGAATTTAATGATTCAGTACACATATGCACGGCGATTCCTGGATCAAAAAGTATTGAACAGGAGTGACCTTATCAAGTGCATAATTGCCTCGCTGTTGTTTGCTGTAGTATGCGTGCTGATTGTACATAAGTTTGGCGATAGTTATCTGTCTCTTGTTATAGGAATCCCAATTTCGTGTTTAATATATTTTGGGAGCAATTTACTTATGAAAAATAGTTCTATGATTTCACTGATCAGATTTAGGAGGAATAGATAATGAAGGGCATCATCTTAGCAGGCGGAGCTGGAAC